>CAZXDF010000019.1:0-2796 GCA_964639345.1 uncultured candidatus Brocadiaceae bacterium
CCATCTATCGACAAAGACGGTGCGCAGAAGCGTCTCGCCCGCTCGCACGTCGAAGCGGTAGTCCGTCTCCTCCACGCTCATCGCTGTCTCCCGCTGGTCCAACCCCATGGACTGGGGAGGGCCGAACCATCCCAGGACCTCCCGCGGCGCAATCACCAGGGGGAGCTTGCGATACGCCGGCCCGGTGCCGATCACGATCTCGCCCGTGTGGGGCAGCTTCAGCGAGAAACCCTCGGCCGTCGCCCGCAGATCGAAAACCTCCCTGGAGACCTTCTCGCCACGTAGCCACAGCGCGGGCAGGCGCGCGTCGAAGGCGATCACCCCGCCGAGAGTAGGCTGCCTCTCGGTGCCCTTCTCGGTCTCGAACTCGCTGCGCAGCGTGATGTCGGTGCCGGTGAGTGTCTGGAAACTGGCGGCCTTGCCGCGAAGCTCCGCGACGACGGCTTCCCTGCCGAGCGGCGGGGGCATCGGGACACGCCCGCGGCGGAAGATGCAGCATCCGCTCGCCCCGGCAAGCAGCATGGCAAGGGCAAGGCAGGTGCAGGCATTGACGGGTGAGAAACGGCGGGTTCGCATCGCGCACTGTCCTTTCGGCTGCGGGTCAAGGGGCACGGGCGCCCCGATATCTTACGTCACCACGAGGCGCCCCCGCAACCTCGCCCCGGGCGCGCCGAGCGAAACAGTCCGCAGCCGCGCGGCACACCGTGATCGTCGACCGCGGGAGAAAAGGGAAGGGGAACCCCGTTCGAGCAGGGCTCAGCGCGGGCCCTCGGCGGTTACCCCAATATCATCGAGCCGCGTGTAGGCCCCGGTCAGCTTGCCGGCGAACGAATCGTCCTTGGCGAAGGCGTCGGCGAGACTCTTGGCGATGTTCGGATCGAACTGGGTGCCGCCGTTCTCCTTGATCTCGGCGAGCACGCCCTCGAGGGGCATCCTCTCGCGGTAGGTCCTGCCCGCGAACATGGAGTCGTAGGCGTCGGCGATGCACAGGATTCGGGCCAGCAGCGGGATGTCTTCGTCGGCCAGGCCGTCCGGGTATCCCGAGCCGTCCCATCGCTCGTGGTGGTGGCGGACCGCGGCGGCGATGAGTTCGGCATTCTCTATGCTGCCCACCACCCGCGCCCCGTGTTCGGCGTGCGCCCGGACGCTGCCGTACTCGGAGGTGGTCAGGCTGGGGACTTGCGCAGGAGCTCACCGGGTACGGCGATCTTGCCCACGTCATGGAGCAGGCCGGCCAGGCGCAGGTCGCGCATCAGGGGCGGGTCCAGCCCCAGCATCTCGCCCATCCGCAGCCCCACCTCCGTGACGCGCTCGCTGTGGCCGCGGGTGTACTCGTCCTTGGTTTCGATGATGTTCACCAGGGTCAGGACGCAGTCGGCCGTGAGCCTTTCGACCTGGCGGGTCAACTGGGAGCGCCGCACGGCGATGCCGGCCTGGTTGGCCATGGCGCTGAGCACGCGCAGGTCGAACTTGGTGAACTTGCGGGAGGAGTCGAGCTTGTCGACGTAGATCACTCCCACGGTGCCCTGGTCGCTGTGCATGGGCACGCACATGAGGCTCTGGATATTCTGGCGGATGATGCTCGGACTGCCGCTGCCTTCCACCTCCAGCTGATCGGCGAGCAGGATGGAGTACGCCGTCTCGTGGCACTCGGTGACGATCGAGCGGCTGAAGGTGCGCTGGCTGTCGCGGATGGCGGTGTCCCGGTAGCGGCTGACCTGAGGCGTGATCGCCCCGCCCGGCCGCCTTTTGCAGAACAGGTAGCCCCGATCGGCGCCCGTGACGTGCATGACGTGGTCCGTGAGGAGGCGCAGAAGCCGGTCCAGGTTCTCCTCGGTGTGGACGACGTCGATGACCCGGCACAGCGCATTCAGGCCACGTTCCAGCTCGTGGGGATCGAACTGCTTGGCCTGCGTACGGCTCAACTACGCGATGGACGAGGCCGGGTCCCTGCCCATGCGTTCCTTGATCTCGGTGGCGTAGCCTTCCGAGCTGGCGCTCTCGTCCGCCCCGATCACGGGGCGACTGGTCTGCACGCGCGAATCGTCCTCGAGCTCGAAACGGAACTCCTGCGCGCCGATCTGCACGCAGTCGGCGTGGAACAGGATGGCGCGGCTCACGCGCTTGCCGTTGACCCATGTGCCGTTGCGGCTGCCCAGGTCCTCGACCATGAAGAACCCATCCTCGAATCTGAACCGGCAATGCTCGCGTGAGACCCTGTTGTCCAGCAGAGGAATCTCCGCCGATTCGCTGCGCCCCACCATGCATTCCCCCGACGGGTCCAGGGCTTGGACCTTTCCCTCGAGGATGCCTTGTGCGCCGACCAGTCTTGCACCCATCGGAGCCTCACATATCTGGCAAAACCACGTGGCGCCCGCGCCCGCGCGCGGGGCCGACTCGCTCTTACCCGAAGCGCCTCCCCTATTCTCGACCGCTAACTATGCTATGCCACCTATGGGGACGAGTGCAACGGAGAAAATCGAACCGAGACCCGCCGGGTTCAGCGGCCGGCCTCGCTTCCAGCGTCCTCGGGCGTAGAAGATGCCAGCCGGGAAAGCTCGACGATCTTGCGGAAGCGCACGTCGATGTACTCGACACCCTGTAGGGCGGGATACTTTCGTAGGGCGCTCCTGAGCATCTCGAGCTTGCGGTCGTCCGGGTAGACGGGGGTGAGTTCCTCGAGGCCCCGCACGGACCGGTACACGTCGGACCGGCCCCACTTGACCTGCGCGCCTCCGCGCGTGGTCAGGACGATCTCGGGCTCCAGGCCCGCGTTGTCCGTGAGGCCCACGCGCG
>CAZXDF010000020.1:0-3892 GCA_964639345.1 uncultured candidatus Brocadiaceae bacterium
CCTTCAGCGGGCTGTCCAGGAACCGGGCAAGCGTCTCGCGGATGCCCCCCTCGGTCGAGTTCTCCACCGGCACCACGCCGTAGTCGGCCCGCTTGCGTTCGACCTCGGTGAAAACGGCGTCCATCGACGGCACGGGAACGTAGCGGACCGAGTCGCCGAACCGGGAGCGCGCGGCCCAGTGCGTAAAGGTTCCCGCAGGGCCGAGATACGCTATGGTGAGGGGCTCGCCCAGCGCGATGCAGCCGCTCATGATCTCGCGGAAGATGGCCCTCAGGGCCTGCGGTTCCATCGGCCCTTCGCTGGCCTTCATCACGTGGCTGTAGACGGCCTGCTCGCGCGCCGGGGCGAAGATGTTGGTCTTGCCCTCCGCCTTGAGCCGCCCCACGTCGCAGACGACCCGGGCGCGCTGGTTGATGAGGCTGACGATCTGCTCGTCGATCTCATCGATCCGCTTGCGCAGCTCGTCCAGGCTCATCGTGGGGTCTGACACCTGTTACCTCCCTGCCCTGGGCCGGCGGCGATCAGCCGGAATCCTGAGCAGACGCAGGGGAACACAAGGCGATTGGGTTCACGGCGATTCGCGAATATACCACGTGCCAAGTGTAGCCGAGACCGTCGGTTCTGTCAATCGGATTCGACCGACCGAGCCCCTCAGGGGACGCGAGACCGGTCAGCCGAGCTATGCCCAGACGCTGGGGACGTCGCGCAGGGGCTCGATCTGGGCCACCTCGTCGGCCCGCCAGCCCAGCATCGCCAGCTTCTCGCGGATGTAATACTTGTAGTTCTCGTAGGGCACGTCCTCGGGTATCCGATGGTCGCCGTGGGGGATGAAGGCCCCGTCCTCGACGACCTTTTCGACGCGCCTGAGCTCGTCGAGAACGTCCTGCTTGCTGCCGGCGAAGGCGTACTTCCGCAGGCCACCGCGCAACTGGATGTCGTGGCCGTACATCTTGCGGAACTTGACCGGGTCCGACCCCGGGTGCACCTCCAGGGGGAAGAGGCACGTCATGCCGCACTCGATCCAGACGGGCACCAGGTCGGTGATGTCGCCGTCGCAGTCGGTGAAGATGACCGTGCAGCCGTGCTGGCGCAGAAGGTCGCAGGCCCGCTTGATGTAGGGGCCGCAAATCTCGCGGAACATCTGCGGGCTGATGATCGGGCCGCCGCGGTAGCAGATGTCCTCCCAGCCGGCCGCGAAGTCCACCTCGCAGTGCCGCAGCGCCTTCTCGAGCTGAGAGTAGTGCAGTTCGGAGAGGGTGGCGACGATCTCCTCGACCAGCGCGCGGTCGTCGTAGCACATCAGGGATATGTTCTCAAAGCCGATCCAGTCCCGCGGCACCCCGAAGAAGGAGCCCAGGTTAATGCCGATGGACCCGTCGGCGTCGAGGAGTGTCCTGCCGAGTTTGCTGTAATCGGTCTTGTGGCGTGCCGGATCGTCCGGGTCCAGCCGCTCCTTGAAACGTTTCCAGTCATCCCGGTTGGCGATGGGGTACTTGATGTAATGGGGAATGGTGGACTGGCCCCGGGTGCCTTCCTCCACGATCTGGCCGTTGGGATGCTGCACAATGCGGGTGGCGGCCCGCTCCTCAAGCACCACTGATGCGCCCTCAAAGGGGGGGTGCAACCCTGTGGATAGGGGCACCCAGACCACCGGATCAACGCCGAAATAGGCCTCGATAGAGGCGTGATCGCTGCACTCTGGGGGGAGCCCCTCCTTGTGCCACCGCTGGATGGTCGCATCAAGGTAGCCGAACTCCAGGTGCGGCACGCGGTCCACGCTCTGGAAGTGCATGCAGCGCTGGAACCGCTGCCGGTGGGTGAGGCGCGGCATGGAACGCTCGATTATGCTCTCCGGCACGGTGTGCATCGCTCCTTTCTCGGGGCCGCAGGCGGGCTCGTCCGGTCGTGCGTGCCCGGGGCGTGCGGGGGAAGCTTTCTGCCCTACTCCTTGGGGGGCTGCAGAAAATACGTTACGGACTTCGGGGCAATGAAAGCCTTGAACGTCAACGGCGGCTCGCTGCCCTCAATGCGGGTCAACGCCCACTGGCATGCGATCCTAATATCGGACGCGGGGCTCCCCTCAGGGGGACCCATGTGCTTTCTGAGGTGCTCAACGGCAACCGCGGACCCGATACGCCCGAGGGCCACGACACATTCGAGCCTGACGTTGCCATCTTCCGGAGGCTCGCTTTCGGTGTCGTTGAGCCTCACGATCAGTAGGTCCGCTGAGTCCTCGTGCTTGAGCATCCCCAGGGCGCGGGCGGATGCAGTGCGCATCAGATTAACCGTTGGGGGGGCCGAGCCGCCCGGCTTGGCGCTCAGCACGGCACGCATGTTCGGCACGGACCCCGCGTCTCCCAGCTTGGCCAGGCTCAGAATGGCGCACGCGCGCGCCTCCCAGTCCCGGGCCCGGGTCGGGGCATCTTCCTTTCCCTTCGGCTTCTTGAGGAACGCACAGTCGCGAAGGCCCTGGATGGCTTCCTGCTTGCCGATCTCCCCCATGGCCCAGGCCGCCCACCGCCTGGCCGGCACGTGTCTGTCCGTCAGAAGGCGGATGTGGGCATCGAAGTTGGCGTCGCTTCCGAGGCGCCCCAGCACCTGGCTGGAGCATTCGCGCACTTCCGGCGTCGCGCTGGTCAGCCCAGCCGCCGCCAGATTCACCACCCGCCCCTCATCGTCGCCGGCGATGGCCAGCACCGCTTCCACGGCCTCCTGGCGCACGTAGAACTCCGTGTCGGCGAACAACGCCACGGCTTCCTCCAGGCCCCCGGCGAGCGGGAACAGCCCGATAGCCCGCGCGGCGGCCAGTCGCACGGTGTGATCCGGGTCCTGCGTGGCCCTCAGGTACTGCGGCTCGTATGTCTGCCCTCCCAGCTTCGTCAGCGCCATCAGCGCTTCCCTTCGCACGCTGCCCGGCGCCACGCTCGGGGACAGGAGGCCCACCAGCACTCCAAGGTGCTCCTCGTTCTGTGTTCCAAGGGCCACGAGGGCGAGCGCCGTCGCAATGCGCACGGCCGCGCTTTGCGCGTGCAGCTTGTCTACAAGCTCATTGGCCAGTTCCGCATTGCTGAGATGATCCGGCGCCCCGAGCGGCGTCTCGCTCAGATTCCCCGCAGCTTCGATGGCAGCAAGCACGAGGTCCGGTCGCTCCGATGAAAGTGCCGGGCTGAAGAGGCCGAAGCTTCCCCGGCTGCCCGATCGGCCCAGCGCGCCGATCGCGGCCACGGCCAACTCCGTGTCCTTGGAGCCCACGTGGGGCGCCAACGGATCGAGATTGTCGAACCCGCCGAGCTTCGCCAGCGACCTCATGGCGGCTATCATCACCCGGCGATCGCCGCTTGAGGCCATGGGTTCGAGCTTCCCGATGACAGCCTCTCGTCTCGCCTCGCCCATCAGGTAACCCAGCCGGCCAAGGGACGTCGCAGCCTGCGCCCTGACACCGGCGTCCGGGTGGCCGCACGCAGCCAGAAGGGGGCCTATCGACGCCGGACTTCCCCAGTCCCCCAGCATCCAGGCGGCCCGCTCGGCCTCTGCCGGCGCACCCTTCTTCATCATCTCGGCCGCCAGAGCCAGCACTGTCTTGCTCGGCGCGGGACGGGGCGCAAAAGGAGGCCGGCGCGCCTCGATGTGCGCCGCGATCTCCGGGTCATCGAGCCGAAGCGGTCTGACAGCAGAGGTCACCTCGGCCAGCCCCGGCTGCGGGATGCAGATCGCAGCCAGCAACACGACAATCAAGGCACAACTCTTACGTACCATACGGCTTTCCACCTGGAAACCGGGCAGCTTGGACAGGTAAAGGATTCTACCGGTTTCGCGTGGTCCGGGCAAGCACACGGAGCAGACAGGGTCCAAGAGTCGAAGGGGGCACATGGGCGTTCACAGGCGATCAGTC
>CAZXDF010000021.1:0-7391 GCA_964639345.1 uncultured candidatus Brocadiaceae bacterium
GAGCTTTCGGAATGTCCGCAGCGGGGATCCACAGTTCCTGCTGACGTTGCGTCTGTCGTTTGCCCATTGCCATCGTCGCATCCTCCCTGACACCGATGGCCATAATACTATACCTGTCAAAGGGGCTTTTTCAACGGGCTGATAGGGGGCGCTGCCCCCTGTCAAAGGCTCTGCGCGTGTACTGGGCCGGGGACGCGCGAGGGCCGGGGACCCGGCGGCCGGGCCGCCGTCTTTGCCCGGCGACTTGACCGGCCGGAAGCGAATGCAGTAGGCTCTGTCTGAGAAGTCCGTCGTCGGCTCGAGAGCGAGCGAGACCAAGCGATTCGCGGAGCCCGCAGCAGGCATATCCTTAGATACGCCGATACAGGGCGACAATGAAACGCGCCGGTCGAAGCCGGTCGAAGCCAGACCGGGTTTCTCAGACAGAGCCTGGGCTTGGCAGCCGATTGTGTGGGCGCGGCCAGAAACCGCGCCCCCCGGCCACTGGCGAACCGGAGGGAATCATCGGCATGAAGAAGACGCGCTGCTACTACATCGGCAACACCCATATCGACCACACGTGGCTCTGGAACTGGACCGAGGGCTACGACGAGGTCAAAGCGTCGTACACCGCCGCGCTCGAACGCATGGACGAGTTCCCGGAGTTCGTGTTCACCTGTTCCGCCACGCTGCACTACCGCTGGCTCGAGGAGAACGAGCCGAAGTTCTTCGCACAGATACAGAGGCGCGTCAAGGAGGGCCGCTGGCAGCTTGCCGGCGGATGGGTCGTGCAGTCCGACAACAACGCGCCCAACGGCGAGTCCTTCTGCCGCGAGGGTCTCTACGGGCAGCGCTACTTCCGGTCCCGTTTCGGCAAGCTGGCGCGTACCGGTTACTGCGTCGACTCATTCGGCCACAACGCCCAGCTCCCCCAGATACTTCGCCTCCAGGGCATGGACGGATGGCTCCACTTCCGCCCGGACCACAACGAGCTCAAGCTTCCCGCCGGGCCGTACCGCTGGGTTGGCATCGACGGTTCGGAGGTGGTGGCCTGCCGGCCGCCGGGGTGGTATTGCACTGTCTCGGGCGGGTTCGCGAAGAGGATGGAGGAGGGCGTGCGTGAGCACGCGAAGGCTTATCCGGAGGTGCTGTGTTTCTACGGCGTGGGCGACCACGGCGGCGGGCCGACCATTGCCGACCTGGAATCGATCCGCGCCTACCGCCGGAAGCACCCCGAATACGAGTATCGCTACGGTGGCCTGGACGAGTTCTACCGCCGTGCCGAGCGCCGCGACCTGCCGACGGTGAAGGGCGAGATACAGTACGCTTACCGTGGCTGCTACACCTCCCACAGCGCCATCAAGAGCCTGAACCGGCGCTGCGAGGCGCGCCTGGCGATGGCTGAGTGGGCGGCGGCGCTGGCCTCCATGACGCAGGGCGCCCCCTACCCCGTCGAGGAGGCCGCCCGCGCCTGGGAGGACGTGCTGGCCAACCAGTTCCACGACGTCATGGGCGGCACCTGCACCCGCGTGGCCATGGAGGAAAGCGTCTTCCGCTACGCCGGGGTCATGGAGACCGCCGACCGCATCCGGCATTTCGGGTTCAAGCACGTCACGGACGCCTTCAACCGCCGCGCGCCCCGGCCATACAAGGAATCTCTGGCCGTCTGCCTGGGCAACTCGCTCTCCTGGGACCGCAGGGGCCCGGTGGAGTTCTGCCCCTTCGCGCCGGGGCGGGACATTTCCTCGCCGGGCGTGGTGGACGGGGCGGGTCAGGCGGTGGAGTTCCAGAAGATAGCCCACGCGTTCGGCGCCGCAGGCGTGGAGAACTCCATGCTGATGACGCCCGAGGTGCCCGCCGGCGGGGCGGCGATCTTCCACGTCGTGGACCAGCCTGAGGCCGTGCCCGTGAAGACGGACCTAAAGGCGACCCCCGACGCCCTGGAGAACTCGCGCTGGCGCCTGCGCCTGGACGCAAAGACCGGCACCATCCGCTCCCTGATGGACAAGAAACACGGCGTGGAGATCGTGCCGCGCCGCAAGAGGGCGGACGACCTGCTGGTGATCAAGGACCTGGGCGACACCTGGGGCACGAAGCGGGACGAGTTCCGCGACGTGGTCGGTAGCTTCACCAACGCGCGGGTGCGCCTCCTGGAGCGCGGCCCCTTGCGGGCACGGCTGGAGGTGCGTCGCCGCTACAAGCTCTGCACGGCCTACGAACTCATTTCGCTCTATCGCGACCTGGACTACGTGGACTTCCAGCTCGAGGTCATCTGGAACGACGAGCTCAAGACGGCCAAGATGGCGTTCCCGCTCGCCCTGTCCAATGCCCGGTCCCTCTACGAAATCCCCTACGGCGCCATCAAGCGGCCCGCCAACGGCGAAGAATACCCGATGCAGAACTGGGTGCTCGTGCGTGGCAGGGCGAAGACCAAGGGCGGCGGGAACGTGCCATATTCGGTCGGCATTGCGGCGGATACCGTGGGCGCGGCGGACGTGCTGGCCGGACCGACCGGCGCCGAGCTCCGACTGACGCTGCTGCGCAGCCCGGTCTACGGCTACTACAGCGTGGACGACATCGTCAGCACGCCGGACCGACCGATCATCGACAAGGGCACCACCCGGCAGGTGCGCTACCGCCTCGTGGCGGGCCGCGGCGACCTTGGGATGCCCGAGCACGGCGCCGCGGTCGCTCAGCCCCTGCAGGTGGCCTTCGAGGGCGCGCAGCCGGGCAAGACCACCCGGCCCTTCTCGCTGGTGCGCTGCGAGCCGAAGAGCGTGCACCTCGCCGCGCTCAAGGGCGCCGAGGACGGCCGGGGATTCGTGGCCCGGCTGGTGGAGACCCGCGGCAAGGAGACGAGGGCGACCCTCAAAGGTCCCCGGGGATTCCGCACGATCCGCACGACGCTGCGCCCGTTCGAGATCCAGTCCTGGCGCTGGGCCAGCGGCAAGGCTCCCGTGCTCTGCAACCTGCTCGAGGATCCCGTAAGGCGGAAGTCCAAGTCGAAATGACGAAGTCCGAATGCCGAATCAATGACGAAGCCCGAATGACGAGTCAATGACGAACTCCGAATGGCGAGTCAATCTTCATTCTGGTTTCGACATTCGTCATTCCGTCCGCGCCTCATTGCGCGTGGTCGACGATGGCGCGTACGATCCGATCCTCGATCTCTTTCATGGCCCAGTTGGGCATGGGCGGGCTGGAGTTGTTTATGAGGATGGAGAAGGCCACGCGCGCGCCGCTCTTTGCGTTCGCGTAGCCGCTGAGCGCCCCGACGCCCCGGATGTATCCGGTCTTGGCGCGCACGTTGCCCTTATACGGCGCGCGCGCGAGCCGCTTGCGGAGCGTGCCATTCACGCCTGCGACGCCCATCATCTCCGCCAGCTTCTTGCCGCTTTCCGACCGATCCTGCGCCACGAGCACGGCGCAGAGCAGCCCCGCCGATGCGCGGTTTCGCCGTGAGAGGCCGCTGCCGTCGGCCAGCTCGAAACTCTCCGCCGTGAAGCCCTGCTCCGCCAGCATGGCGGCAGTGCGCGCCAGCCCCGTCTGCCAGGAACCGGGGGCCCCGCCGCGGGCGCCCACGGCCTTGATGACGTGCTCGGCATACATGTTTTGGCTCCACGCGAGCATGAGGGGCAGCACGCGGTCCAGGGGCGTGCGCCTCACGGCCAGGGCATGCCATCCTTCGCGCCGGGCGAGGTCCGCCGGACCGGCCAGCCGCACGGTCCCTTCCAGCGCGATGCCCTTTGCCTCGAGCACCTGCGCCAGGGCCGCCCCGGTGAACAGGGCCGGGTGCGGCACCGTGACCCTGCCGGCATAGCCGCTCGAACCCAGCTGGACCGAACCGCCGACGGTGATGATGAGGCTGTCCGCCTCGCGCGCGAACCAGATCGTGTGGCTGTTCTGCCTGGTCTTGCACCGATTGGACGCCTTCAGAAACGGCACCGCCGGGAAGAGCGTCACGACCGCCGGGTCCCCCACGCGCGCGCCGGGCTTGACCGTGACGGTGACGCAGTTCTCGCCAAGCGACGCTGCGCTCACCGGGGCGCAGTACTTGCGCCAGAGCTGGCCCTCCGGCCAGTCGGGGTGGATGTGCCGGCGGTCCAGGAGCGTGTCGTCCACGACCAGGTCCCCGCCCACGCGGCGAACGCCCATCGCCAGCAGCGCATCGGCCCAGGCCTCGAACTGCTCGAAGGGCTCCTCGCCGGCCAGGGCGCTGCCGAGGGTCGGATCGCCCCCGCCGCGCAGAATCAGCCCCCGATCGAGCGTGCCGTCCCGGGCGTCCTGCGCGTCGACGGCCATGAGGGCCGTCTCGAACCGGTAATCGGCTCCCAGTTCCCGGAGCGCCGTGGCGGCCGTGAGTATCTTCTGGTTGGAGGCCGGGATTAGCATCGCGGCGGCGTTGCGCGAGTAGAGCACGCGCCCGGTGCCCAGGGCCTGCACGCACACGCCAATTGCCGCGCCGCGCAGCCGCTTATCGGCAAGGGCGGCGTCGATCCCGTCCGCCAGAGCATCCCCGGCTGCGCGGGCCGGCGCAAGCAGGAACGCCACCGCAGCGAGCAATAGCGGCAGCCGCCCCGCCAGGCCATGTGCCTCAGGCCGGCGCGAAATGCGGGACCCGCCGCCGCAGGCCTCTTTCTTACTCATCGTCACGTTGCTCCTGGCGATCATGAAACCGGCGCCTCCGTCGGCCACTTCATGCCGTTCATTGTGTTCCAAACCCCACACGGACTGCAAAGCCATGCCATGAGGCAGGGCGGACCCTACCCTTATGGCAGGCTTCTTCCCGGCCATGCGGCCCCGGCGACCGGGCCTGCCGTCGTGTCCCGCACCGGGCTTCCCCGCCCGTGCGATCGCTCGAACATCTTGTTACAATAGCGCCCTACAAGGCCGGGAACTTGTCGCAGTTCTGCGATCAGTCAGGAGTTGAGGATGGGCCGGCCGCGGGGCCGCGCGCCGCCAATGTGGCGCGCGCGAGACCGAAATGCCAGGAGTGTCGTGCACCTATGGTGACCAAGGACAGCGTTGTGAGCCTCGTCAGGTCACGCCGCAACCGGCCGATGACCACCGAGGAGATGGTCCGGCGTTTGTCGGTCGACGCCAGGGAGGAGGATCAGTTCAGGCAGCTTCTCCAGCAGCTTCAGCTCGAAGGGCAGATAGTCCGGGGGCGGGGGCGCCGCTGGATCGATCCGGCGCTTGCCGGCCTGGTAGCCGCGCGGCTCCAGGCCAATCCCGCGGGGTTCGGCTTCGCCATCCCGGTGGCGCAGGGCCAGGACATCTACGTGCCGCCCGAGGCCATGGCGGACGCCATGCACAATGACATCGTGCTGGTGGAGCTGAAGCGGCAGAGGCGGCGGAGGCGGCGCTATGGCCTGCGCAAACAGGGGCCGAGCGGCCGCGTGCTGCGGGTGCTGCATCGCGCCAACGAGCAACTGGTCGGCCGGTTCGTGCCAGGGCCGAATATCGGGCGCGTGGTGCCGGACGATCCGCACGTGGCGCAGGAAGTCTACGTCCCGCGCGGCAAGGAAAGCGGCGCCACTGAAAACGAGATCGTGGTGGTGAAGATCACTTCCTGGCCGCAGGCGGCAGAAGAGAAGAACCCCGAGGGCGAAGTGATCCGCCTCCTGGGCAGGGAGGGCGACCCGGGCGTGGACGTGCAGTCGGTCGCCATACAGTTCGACCTGCCCCAGGAGTTCTCGCCCCGCGCCCTGCGCGAGGCGAAGGCCATCCCCTCCGAGCCGCCGGCGGAGAGCACACGACAGCGCCGGGACCTGAGGCACCATCTTACTGTAGCGATAGACCCGGAAGACGCCAGGGACCGCGACGACGCGCTCTCGCTCTATTCCGACGAGCGGACCGGCCGCCAGGTCGTGATGGTCCACATTGTGGACGCGTCGCACTACGTCCACCCCGAAAGCGCCCTGGACACCGAGGCGCGTTCGCGGGGGTGCAGCATTTACATGGTGAGCGACTTCCTGCCCATGCTCCCCAAGGACATCACGGTCAACGCGCTGGGTTTCGATGAGGGACGCGACAGGCTGGCCAAGACGGTGGTGCTGGAATTCGACGGGGACGGGGAGCTGGCTCACTCCTCCATCTGCCATTCCGTGGTGAACGTCGATCGGGTCATGAGCTACCCGGAAGTTCTGGAGATTCTGGAGGCGAACGACGGCGCCGAGGAAGAGGCTGTCCGCGAGCTGACGGCCAGGCATTCGCCGGAGGTATGCACGCTGGCGCTGGCCCTGGACGAGCTCGCGCGAAGGGTCAGGGCCCTGAGGCGTCGCGGCGGCTCGGTGGATTTCGACGTGCCGGAGTACGACGTTCATGCGGGCGAGGACGGCCGCGTGATCGCCGTCACCCAGGTCGAGCGGGATCGCTCCCACAGCCTGATCGAAGAGTTCATGCTCAGTGCGAACTGCGCGGTGGCCCGCTTCTTCAAGCACAACCGTCTGCCCGGCATCTACCGCGCGCACAAGGAGCCGGACGAGGAGGCGCTGGCCAAGTTCGCCCAGTTCGTGCTCACGGCCACATCACAGGAGATCGACCCGACCGACCGGTCCCAGCTCCAGAGCCTGCTGTCCGGTCTGGCGGGCACGGAGCTGGCGGACGCGGTCAACATGCAGCTCCTGCGCGCGATGAAGCGTGCCTCCTACAGCCCCCGCCCCGGCGCCCATTACGCCTTGCGCTTCGACCCCTACTGCCACTTCACTTCGCCCCTGCGCCGCTACCCCGACCTGGTGGTGCACCAGTTGCTGGACCAGTACTTCGGCGGGAAGCTGGCCAGCGACAACGTGCGCCAGATGTGGAGGGAAAGGCTGCCCGATGTCAGCCGCTCGTGCACGCACGCCGAGCAGCGGGCCGACGAGGCGGAGCGGGAGATCATCAAGCTCAAAATGCTCCGCTACCTCCAGGAGCGCCCCGCAGTGCATGCGCAGGTCTTCGACGCCGTCATCACCGGCGTGCAGGACTACGGCGTCTTCGCCCAGCTCCGGCAGTTCCCCGTCGAAGGGCTCGTGAGCCTCCGGGCCCTCAGGGACGATGCCTACCGCCTCGACGAGCGACAGAACGCGCTCGTAGGCTCCCGCAGCGGCCGCCTGCTGCGCCTGGGAACGCCGATCCGCGTGAAGATCGACGCCATCGACGTGTCCCGGCGCACCATGGACCTCCTCCTTCGGCCATAGCAGCCCGTGGCAGAAGTCGTCGTACGCCCTTGAGCCAGCAAACAGGCCCGCTGAGAGTGCCGAATTCGGGCTTCTCAGCCAGCCGAAGAAAGCCCGGATGCGCAAGAAGCCACTTTAGCCACGGGCTGATAGGGGTGGGGACGAATCAATGACGAAGCCCGAAAACCCGGATGACTACAGACTTATGCATAAGTAATGCAACGTTCAAGGCAAAAAGGGGGGAAGCTCCGA
>CAZXDF010000022.1:0-4548 GCA_964639345.1 uncultured candidatus Brocadiaceae bacterium
TGGCTCAGGATCTTATCGAGCGTCTTCCAGTGGATCCCCGTCTCGCGAAGGATCTGACGCCTGCTCACCCCATCGACCAAAACCCGTCTTCGAATCTCGCTCCACCACTCCATCTCTGTGTACACCCTCCTGGCCTCCGAGTTCTCAACCAGCCTTGGGAACCTCCAAAAGCTCCCATTCTGCCGGTCATAGGCTCAGACGCCACTCTCGAGGGTGCCGCACTTTTCCGCCGCCCCGACCCCCGCCGCACTTTTCGGCCGGCGTTCACACCATTACGGCGACGAACCCGATGGCCCGTGTTTCGGGTATGACGAGACGACGATGGCCCAGCTTCCCAGCGGCCGGATCGTGGCGCTTTCGCGGCCCTTCCGCTCTCCTTTCATGTGGCAGACTCAGTCCGATGACGGCGGGAAGAGCTGGCAGGCGGCCACGTACGCGCCCTTCTCCGGTGCCGGCGGGGCGGACATGGTGGCGACGCGTTCGGGTTACCTTGTCATCGTCAAGCGCGGCCCCGGCCTTGGCTTGAACATCAGCTTGGATGACGGTGTGAACTGGGACGAGGGCACCGCCATAGACTTCACGACTGACTATAACGGCACGGCCATCGAGGTGGAGCCGGATGTCATTCTGGTGGCCTACCCTCTGGCGATGGACGAGATCCGCCCCGCCCTGATGCGCACCCAGCGCATCCGCATCACGCCCGACGGCCCGGTGCCGCTGGGCAGCGCCTGACGCCATCTTACTCCGATCAGGGCCGCTACGAAAGGGAGAAGAGCGGCCACAGCCGCGAAGATATCGTGGAAGGGAGGCGTTCACTTATTGAACACCTGGAGCATCCCAAGTCCATGTCTTCCTCCTGCCTCTGCTATGGGTGCGGCAGGGGGGGGGCAGGGGCAGAACCCGCAGAGCCTGAACGCGGGAGTGAAGTTCTTCAGATTCCTCGCAGATTTGATACTGTGTCACCGGACAGGTTAAGACCGGCCAGGGCGGGACGGGTCAAAGCCGGCCGGAGTTGCTGAGTGATATGAGCATCATTACACCGTTTCTTTTCCGCTTTGCAAGCGGCTTTCCCGTCCCGCTTTTGGGCCAAGCGGGCGTCCTTGAGCCGGTAGCTTCGGCCGTTCATCGGGATGAGGACGGCATGGTGCTATATCTCAAGCAGCCCTACCAGATGGCAGCATAGTCCTACCAGATGGTAGGTTGCGGTGTAGCCTGGTCTGATCGGTTGCAGTTGGTTCGCTTGCACAACTCATTGCACATCCCTGGCTTATCTCTTCGGCCTCCATGCGTTCGCCCAACGGCACGCAGTTTGCCATACTTCAAGTCGGTGATGCGTGTTGTGGAGAGTGCCGTGAAAACACTGGAACTGGATTCCGTGCAGGCCCGGGCGGCCTTCGAAAGGCTGGCGGCCGACTTCCGGGTAATGGCCCCAGTGATCAGGGATGGCGGCGGGCGCTTCTCGGACACCGACGTGGTGCTGTACGACGAAGTTGACGGGTTCGACCAGATCGAATTCCACCGGAAGTCGCAATTCTCGCCGAAATCCGTGCTCCTGCCCATTCGGGAAACGCTCTTCACGTTTCGGGATGGATGCACGGAGGCGGCCCGGCCCGCACCGGCGCCGACCCTCCTGTTCCTGCGGGCGTGTGATATCCACGCGTTGCGCGTCCTGGACGCTCACTTCCTGGAGAACGGCGCCGTCGCGGACGCCCACTACCAGCGACGCCGCGAAACCGTGAAGGTTGTACTGATGGAGTGTCCGACGTCGTTCCCCACCTGCTTCTGCGTTTCTATGGGAACGAACCGTGCCGAGGGCTACGACGCCTTCCTGCGCCGGCGGGAAGATTCCTATATCGTGGGCGTCCGGGACGATGCCCTGGCGTGCTACTTCCCGGAAGGTACGGCGTCCACCGCAGTCCCCCTCTTCCCGACGCAGGATCCCGCGCCGCTCACCGTCCCCGACGAAGTGGACGCTTCGGTCTTTGGGGCCCCACTGTGGAAGGACTACACGCGACGCTGCATTGCCTGCGGCCGCTGTAATGCCTGCTGTCCGACCTGCACCTGCTTTACGGTGCGGGACCTGCCTTCCCCCCGCGCCCCGGGCGAAGGCTGCCGGCGGCGGATCTGGTCTGCCTGCCAGGTCAAGGAGTTCGGCCTGCTGGCCGGGAACCACGACTTCCGGATCCCGGAAGGCGACCGGATGCGCTACCGCGTCCTGCACAAGATCCGCGACTTCCGGAAGCGGACGGGGTTCAACATGTGTGTGGGGTGCGGCCGCTGCGACGACGTCTGTCCCGAGTACATCAGCATGCGCACCTGTGTGGAGAAGATACATGATTGTTGCTGCTCCCCAGACCCGGTCGGAGCCTGATCCCTACGCGGGGCGACCCGCGCGCGTGATCGACGTGACCGGACACACGCCGACGGAACGGTCCCTCGTCCTCGAATATGACGCCCCGCGAAGGCCCGGGACCTTCCTGATGGTATCCCTGCCGGGCGTCGGCGAAGTGCCGATCTCGATCAGCGGCTTCGCCGCGGCGTCCGTCGAGATCACCGTCCGCAACGCCGGAACGGTTACGTCGCGCATCTGGAACTCCCGGCGCGGTGACACACTATACCTGCGCGGCCCGTACGGACAGGGCTTCCCGATGGAGGAATTCGCCGGGAGACCCCTGCTCCTTATTGCCGGCGGTTCCGCCGTGGCCCCCCTCAAGAGCGTGGTGGAAGACTACCTCGATACCGACCGGCCGCGGCCCGAGCAGGTGGACATCCTGGTAGGGTTCCGGTCCCCACGCTACGTGCTCTTTGCCCGCGAGTTGGAATGCTGGAAGAAGACGTTCCGAGTTGCCGTGACCGTGGACAACGACGAGGACTACGCGTGGATGGGGAGCATCGGATTCGTGGTGGACTTCATCAAGGAGGTCCCGACCGTCGGGGACGAGACGCGCGTGGTGCTCATCGGGCCGCCGCTGATGATGACGAACGCCATTCGGGAGCTCGTGCAGCACGGCGTCCGGGAGGAGCACGTTTGGGTCTCACTGGAGCGACACATGAGGTGCGGCGTCGGCAAGTGCGGTCACTGCCGCATTCGGGACAGGTATGTCTGCGTGGACGGACCTGTTTTCAATTGGGCCGAGGCACAAACACTTATAGACTGAACGGAAATCGCATCGTGTACTTGGATGGCGTTAATAACATGGCTGAAGCAGCCCGCAAAAAGGTGTCGTACCTGGAGCGATCGAGAATATCATACCTGGTTTCTGCGGCGCTGGCGGGCGCCTATATCGGGGTGGGCATCATACTTATCTTCTCGGTCGGCGCACCCATGGCCGCCCAGGGGTCACCGGGGCTGAAGATGTTGATGGGTACGGCATTTGGAATAGCATTGACTCTGGTGGTCTTTGCTGGAGCCGAGCTCTTTACGGGCAACAATATGATCATGTTTCTAGGCGCGTCGCAGAAAACCGTCTCATGGATTGATGTCCTGAAGATATGGTGCTACTCATGGGGCGGCAACCTGGCAGGATCCCTCGTGCTGGCCTTCATTGTCGTCAACTCCGGCGCCGTCAAAGGCGCTGCAGGCTTTGTCGAAAAAGTGGCCGGCGCAAAGATGGGCCTTTCCGCGCTGCAACTGGTGTTGCGCGGTATTCTGTGCAACTGGCTCGTCTGCCTGGCGCTCTGGTCGGCAGGCAGGACCAAGAACGACGCCGCTAAATGTATTCTGATCTTTTGGTGCCTGTTGGCTTTCATTGCATCCGGATTCGAACACAGCATTGCAAACATGACCCTGCTCGGAATGGCGCTGTTTGCGCCCCATGCCGACACGGTGTCGTGGGCAGGATTCGGCCACAACATGCTCTGGGTAACTCTAGGCAACATCATCGGCGGTGCCGGCTTCGTGGGCGCCCTTTACCGGCTGGCCACATACAGAGAAGAAGAATGGCCCAATGTACGACACAAAGAAACTGCTCAAAAACGCCTTTCGGATCTCCAAAGTGCGCGGTGAGAGCGCCGTTCGGATCCGCGTGCCGGGCGGCCGCCTGGACACAAAGCACATGGATGCAGTCCGGGAAGTCGCCGACCGCTTCGGAAACGGCAACGTCCACCTCACCACGCGCCAGGGGTTAGAGATCCCCGGTGTTCAGCTTGCCGACCTGGACGGGATCAAGGCATTCATGGCGCCGATGGTGTCCGAGATCGAGTGGAAGTGCGGTGTGACCATCGCGTCCCCCGAATCGGGGTATCCCAGCGCCGGAACCCGAAATGTCTCTGCCTGCATTGGGGACCGCGTCTGCCGCTTCGCCAACACGGACACCACGGCACTGGCGCAGAAGATCGAGAAGGTCATCTACCCCAATGACTACCATCTGAAAGTGGCCGTCACCGGCTGCCCGAACGACTGCATCAAGGCCCACCTGAACGACATCGGGATTGTTGCCACGGTCACGCCTGAGTACGACGCTGAGCGCTGCATCGGCTGCGAGGCGTGCACGGACAACTGCCGCGAGCGCGTTACAAACGCTCTGTGGATCGAGGACTTCGAGGTTC
>CAZXDF010000023.1:0-3074 GCA_964639345.1 uncultured candidatus Brocadiaceae bacterium
AAGGACAGCTTGCTGCGCAGGCGGAGGTAGAAGAAAGCGGCCTCGCGAGCCGTGCCGTCCTGGACGAGCGTGGCGGGGCGCACGGGCTTCTCACCCACTGCCCCACTACCCTCCCCGTAGACGCGCACGATGGCAGTGCGCACACCCGCCGGCTGGGTCTTGTCCAGCCATACCACCAACCGGGGCGCCCAAATGCGCATGTTCCCCTGCCGGACCTCCCCTCCCTCCGGCGCCGCGAAAACCCGTATCCCGTCCAGCTCCCATGTGAAGACCGTGCCCGGGGATACCAGTTCCACCGGCAGGTACGAAAGGTCGGCCTCAACCAGGCGCTCCTGCCCCCACCCCTGCGCGCACCAGAGGCACAAAGCCCCCATCACCGCCATGAGCCGCACGGTCCTGGCGAGAGTTCTTGTGATGCCGCCGCCCACCTTCCAACAGGGTCAGGATGCACGGGCTCCCGCAGAGCAGCGAAGCCCAGACAGTTTCTACCACATTCGGCCGCCCGTGTAAAAGGAATTGACCCCAAGGGGCGCAAGCGCCCCCCTCCGGCTGCTGCTGGGGGACCGGGGGCGGCTCCGCGGACCATTGGGGTCTCGCAGAATTCAGCCCCAAGGGGCGCAAGCGCCCTCCGAACGGGGTTGAACGGCCCGGAGCACAGAGGCGTCCCGCCCAACGCCCATCGTCCCGCCGATGGTTGTGGTGATCGCGTGGGCGCTCTACACTATGCGCCTTGGGGCCGCTGTGGGCGTGGCGGCCCGGGTCCGAACGGCCCGCGGCGGCAGAAGGAGTGGGCTTCAATGGCGGCGGAAGGCACGCGCGCGTGGGCGACGATTGGCGGCGTGGCGGCCCTGGCCATCTGGTCCTCGTCGATGGCGCTCGTGCGGGGCGTGAGCGAATCCCTTAGCACGCTGACCGGCACGGCGCTGGCGAGCGGAGCGGGCGGACTCGTGGGGCTGGCCGTGGCGTGGGCAAGGGGGTGTCCGCCGTGGGCAATGCTCCGCCTGCCCCGCAGGTACCTGCTGGGCTGCGGGGGGCTCTTTGCCGCCTACATGGTGTGCTACTACGCGGCCATCGGCTGGGCGCCGAACCGCTCGACTGCGATGGCCGTCAACCTGCTGAACTATCTCTGGCCCGCGCTGACTGTGGTGCTGTCGGTGCCGCTGCTGCATCGGCGGGCGCGCTGGACCCTGGCGCTGGGCTGTGTGATTGCTGTCGCCGGCACGGCCGTCGTTGTGCTGGGCAGCGGACCGTTCCGCTGGGACAGGGTCTGCCAGGCCGGTCCGGGGGTCTTGGCGCCTCTGGCGTTGGCGCTGGCGGCAGGGGTTCTGTGGGCGCTGTATTCCAACCTTGTCAAAAGGTGGGGACGCTCCGGTCACGGGGCGATTCCGCTGTTCCTGCTCGCCTCGGCGGGGGCGTTGGCGCTCTTGCGGCTGGGGGGCGTGGAAGAGGCCACCTGGTCGGGCCGGGCAGTGCTTGAGCTGTGCATTCTCGCCGTCTTCCCGGCGGCCATCGCCTACACGCTCTGGGAGAGCGGGATGCGGCGTGGCAACCATCTGCTGTTGAGCCTGATCAGTTACTCTCTTCCTATAACCTCGACCGCTTTTGCCGCGGTCTATCTGCGGGTGCCGCTGGGCAGGAACCTGATCATCGGGTGCCTACTGGTCACGGTCGGAGCGCTCATCTGCAGGTATTCCCTGACCGAGGAGGGCGAGCCGGCGTCCGACGAGAAGGATTGACGCCGCCGCCTGGGACGGCGCGGCCGGATTGCCCGGTCCCGCATATTGATTCTCCGACCGCCGTATGCTATGTATCCTACACCTATGCTGGACGATTCCTGCCCCAGGATCTTCGGCCACGGCACACTGGGGATTCGCGCGGGGTCGCTTCTGTGGGGCACCGGGTCCGGGGTGCTGGCAGGTTTCGTGGCGGCCTGGCGCGCGTGGCGACCGCCGAGGCGTGTCGACTACTTGTTCCGGCAGGCGGAGCACATCGAGGCGGTAGACATCATGCGCGGGGGCCGCGAGTGGAGACGGTTCGGCCTGTACCGATGCCGCACTCTTGGTCCTGAAGCACCAGACCGACCCAACAGCCGACTACGCCACCGCCCGTAAGTGCGCTGCCCATGATCCAGGCCGTTCTACAGCCTCACGGGAAGCTTTCGGAATCCGATGTTTCTCCCGCGAGGGAGTAGTCGGTACCGTCCTTGGTTATCTTGTCCACCGTAAAGAGGGCCGTGCCAGGGCGGCGCAGCCAACTCGTTCTAGTGGTGATTCGTCCCAGGGAGCCAGTCGTCGCGGACACGTTGCGGGCGTAGGCCCCGCTCCAGTGCCCTCTAACCTTCGCGCCGACAATCGGATCCCCGAAGGTGTCCTTCACCCTCACCTGCGCCATTGCCCTCCAGTACTTACCCCGCCAGACTTGCTTCCACATCAGGATGTCCAGGACGGCTGCCGGCGGCACATAAACTACAGTGACGGTCACAGTGCCCTCATCGCTACCGCCATTGCCGTCAATTACGGTGTAGGTGAAGGTGTCGACACCGCTGAAACCGCCGTCCGGCGTGTAGGTCGCCGTCGTGCCGTTCGTGGTTACCGACCCGTCGCTGCCCTGCGTAACGGAATCCACCGTGAGCGCGTCGCCGTCGGCATCGGTGTCGTTGCTCAGGACGCTGACTACGACCAGGAATCCCTCGGGGGTGGCCGCGACGTCGTCATTGGCCACCGGATCGTCGTTGAACGGATTTACGGTGATCGTCACCGTGGCCACGTTGCCCTCTTCGAGACCGTCGTGGGCCTTGTAGGTGAAGCTGTCCACGCCGCTGAAGTCCGGGTTCTGTGAACGCCGGCGGAAAAGTGCGGCACCCTCGAGAGTGGCGTCTGAGCCTATGACCGGCAGAATGGGAGCTTTTGGAGGTTCCCAAGGCTGGTTGAGAGCTCGGAGGCCAGGAGGGTGTACACAGAGATGGAGTGGTGGAGCGAGATTCGAAGACGGGTTTTGGTCGATGGGGTGAGCAGGCGTCAGATCCTTCGCGAGACGGGGATCCACTGGAAGACGCTCGATAAGATCCTGAGCCA
>CAZXDF010000024.1:0-11666 GCA_964639345.1 uncultured candidatus Brocadiaceae bacterium
TTATCTTGCTTCCCAGCAGGACCAGCCTCTGGCCGGGCTTGACCTGCTTGCGGAACTTCACCTCGTCCATGCCGCCGAAGACCATGAACTGGCCGCTCTCGGTGTATCGGGAGTAGAAATAGCTCAGGAGCTGAGCGCCGGCCTCGCACATTATCACGCCCGGCAGCAGCGGATTGCCGGGAATGTGCCCGCGCACCCAGAACTCATCATCCTTCACATCCTTGTAGCCAGCGATGAGCACCTTCTCCAGGTCCAGCAGCACGATCGCATCCAGATGCTCCATCTCATAGCGTTGCTGGTTGTACTTGCGGATGTCCTCCGGGCCGGCTATCACGTTGTCGAAGTCGATCTCGCTCAGCTCGATTATCAGTTTGGGCGGCATAGGCCCGCGCTCTCCTCTGGCTGATGGGAACCGGCAGCTGCCTCTGCAAGACGGCGAATGCGGGATTATAGCTTTCGCGCATCCGTGCCGTCAAGGGAGGCACGGGCTACGCGGGCGAGCCGCGATGCGCCCGGAAGCCCCACAATGGGACCATGAACACGGCGGCGCACAGGGCCGCTCCCGCCCACAGCGCGAACGCCGGTTGCCAGCCATGCGCGTCTAGCATCTGCCCCACGAGCCTTGAGCTCACGGAGGCGCCCGTGTAGGCGCACACGCCCATGAACCCGGCTGCCGTGGCCGTCGCGCCGGGGCCGGCGACTTCCATGCAGACCGCGCTCATCAGCAGGCCGTGGGCCGCGTAGGCGAGCGCGCCGACAAGCGCCCAGGCGGCGATCACGCCGCCGAGCGACTCCACGCGCGTGCCCGGCAGGACAAACGCTGTCAGCAGCACCAGGCCCGCCCCGCCTGCTCCCAGAGAGACGATGGGCCCGCGGCGGCCGCCGGAGAGGTGGTCCGAAGCCCATCCTCCCGCCACCATCCCCACCGCCCCAGCTACGGGCACTACCGCGGCAAGCCACGCGGCGTTCCTGACACTGAGCGCGTACTCGCGGTACAGGTAAGTGGGCGCCCAGAACTCGAGCGCGTAGACCACGGCCGTAATCCAGAAGGTGGTCGCCCCCGCCAACAGGAGCCGCGCATTGCCGAAGGTCGATGCGAGCGCCCTCAGCAGGCCCAGCCGATGGGTCGGTCCGGCGGGCCCCGTCCTTCCGGAAGGGGCGGGCAGGCCCACCTCCTCGGGACTGTTGCGGATGCGCAGCAGGGCGTGCGCGCCGAACGCGAGGAGCAGCACGCCGGGCACGAAGAATGCGTTGCGCCAGCCGCAGGCCTGCGCTATCCACCCCGCCAGGAGCAGCGCCCCCACTTTTCCGATCACGTAGCACGTCGAGAGCACCCCACCCGCCTTGCCCCACATGCGCGGGGGAAACCACCGCGAGGTGGTCTTGACGACCTGGTTCCAGCCTATGGACAGGAAGTATGCGTTCGCGCCCCACACGATCATCATCACCCCCAGGCTGGAGGCGAACCCGAACGCAATGTTGAGCAAAGCGCTGGCGAACAAGGCGAGGGCGATGAAACCCCGTGCGCCCACCCGATCGCCGATCAAGCCGTTTATGAACTGTCCGACGCCGTATACGAGGAAGAAGACCGCGCCAACCTGGCCCAGGGCGGCCTCGTCCAGGCCCGTATCGGCCCTGATGGCGGTGAGCGCGGCGGGCAGGTTCTGGCGGCCGAGGTAGGATGCCGCGTAGGTTATCCAGAGCGTTGCGAGCGTCCTTCGACGCCAGCGGGCGACTGCTTCGTCAGTGTCGGTGGGAGGCTCCATGGCCCAGCATTGTAGCGAAAACGCCCCTGCCGGGCTACGGACCTCGCCCGAAGGCCGGACCGGGCAGCCGTGAGCCGTTTGACATCGGCCGGGGCGTGCGGCTATCGTTGTCAGTGGGCCGGGCAGGCGACCGGGCGTGAGGCGCCGCGCTCTATGCGGCAGGGGACCGGAGGGATTGTGAGATGGCCATGACGAAGAAAGCCTGGGCGAAGCTGGTGACGCTGTCGGTAGGTGTGGCGCTGGTGCTGATCGTGATCTTCCAGAACATGGAGTCGGTGGAGGTGAAGTTCCTGTTCTGGGAGCTGCTCCTACTGCTTGCCTTCACCCTTCTGCTCGGCGCCCTGGCAGGCATGTTCACGGCGTTCTACATCAATCGCCGCCGCAAGTAGCCCAAAAGAAGCTAAGAACCGGCCGCAGATGAACGCTGATGAACGCAGATACTACGGGGAACAGAAGGCGGATTACATCACCGTCCCAGCCGCCCCGCCACCAGCCGGGTAGCGCGGGCGTCTCGCCCGCGTCAGAGAGCCGCCGCAAGTAGCCCACAAAAGAACTTAAGGACATATAGCAGAGTGAGAGCCGCGGGCAAAGTCTTGCTCCCCTCGCCCTTCCCGACGGTCAAGCGTGCGGGTCAGGCGCCCGTCGAGCCGAAGCCCCCGAGGTTGCGTTCGGTCTCGCTCAACTCCTCCACTTCCACCAGCTCGGCCCTCAGCGCGCGGGCAATGACCATCTGAGCGACGCGCATGCCGCGCTCAACCACGAAGGGCTCGGCCCCGAGGTTCCCCAGGATGACGCCGACTTCCGCGCGGTAATCGCTGTCGATCGTGCCCGGGGCGTTCACGAGCGTGATGCCGTGCCTGAGGGCGAGCCCGCTGCGCGGCCTGACCTGCGCCTCGTAGCCGCGCGGCACGGCGATGTGCAGGCCCGTGGGGACCAATCTTATCTCGCCGGGCTGAAGGGTCAGTTCCTCTTCCACCGCCGCGTGGAGGTCCATTCCGGCCGCGCCGTCGCTCATGTAGCGCGGCAGCGGCAGGTCCTCGCAACCCGGCTTGCGCTTCACTTCCACCTTGACGCGATCAGTATCCGCACACACGGCTCTTCCCCATTTCCCCATAAGGATTCTGCCTGCTCGCCGCCCTTCCCGTCAGGCCGGGCCTCGCGCCGCGGCATCGATCTGCGCAACGATCTGGTCCACCGGCGCGAGGTGACCCTGGGCGACCTTCCCGCTGGCCAGCACCCCCTCGACGGGGTCCACGAAGCGGATGCCTTCCAGCGCCCGCAGCGCCGCCACGTTTCGCCGGGTCGCGGGGCTATCCCACATCCGGTCGTTCATCGCCGGCGCCAGCACCTTGGGGCACTCGCACGCCATCCACGTGCAGCTCAGGACCTCGTCCGCGATACCGGCGTTGATCTTGGCGATGATGTTGGCCGTGGCCGGCACTATGGCCAGCGCGTCCGCCCATTCCGCCAGCTCGATGTGCACCAGGCCCGCCCGGCCCTCCTCGATCCACAGGTCCGTCACCACCGGCCGGCCGGACAGCGCGCGGAAAGTGGCGGGCGTAACCAGCTTCTGCGCGGCCTGCGTCATCACCACCTGCACAGCGTGCCCCAACGCCAGCAGACCTCGCAGAACCGAGCACGCCTTGTAGGCCGCGATGGAACCGCTCACTCCGAGAATCACATTCTTGCCTTCGGGCTTGCCTGCCATTTGCCGCTCCTCTCCGCTGACGGGCCCATCATGGTAACCGCATGGCCCCCCGCCCGCCAGTGCCTACTGGCCCTCTTCGCCGCGGGAATCTTGGTGCATCGCCGGTGCATTACCGGCGCATGGCCCTTCGCGCCGCGCGAATCCCGATGCATCGCCGATGCGTTGTCGGTACATGGCCGGTGCATGGCCCTTCCGTCGGCGGCTCGGGCCAGCTATACTCTATCATTGCGCCGGCCACCGGGTGGCCGGCCCGGTCACACTGAGGATGGCGCTTCCCGTGAAAGATCCCTGTCAGCTCATCGCATTCGACGTCGGCAACACGGCCGTCAAGTGCGCCGTCGGCACGGGCGAGGTGTGGGATATCCTTTTCAGGAGCCCGACCCGGCCGATCCCGACGCTGCCCGACAGGCTGGCAGAGTCGCTGACGGCCGCCGGAGAGTCCATCCCCGCCGGGCCGCGCCGGTGGGTGGCCAGTTCGGTCTGCCCGGAGGCGGACGAGGCGCTGGCGCAGGACTGCCGCCGCAGGGGCGTGCCCGGCCCGGAAATCTTCGGCCTGCACCTGCCGATACCGATTCCCACTCTCGTGCGCAGTCCTGAACTGGCAGGCACCGACCGGCTTCTGTGCGCCCTCGGCGCCCGCGAGATCGTCGGCGCCCCCTGCATCGTGATCGGCGCGGGCACTGCCATCACCGTGGACCTGGTGGACGCCCGCGGGCGGTTCGCGGGCGGGGCCATTGCGCCTGGTTTCGAGCTTGCTGCGCGCGTCCTCCACGAGGGGGCGGCCTGCCTTCCGCTCGTGGAGCCCGCCGCTCCGGCCCGCGCGGTGGGCCGCGACACGCGGGAGGCCATCCAGAGCGGCATCGATGCATTCTGCCGGGGCGGCGTGGCGGCGCTTGTGGACGGAATGTCGCGGGAGCTTCAGCCGCCGCACGACGAGGGGGTGCCCGTGGTCGTAACGGGCGGGGCGAGCGAGCGCCTTGTGCCGCTCGGCGGGCCAGGCAAAGGAGCGTGGGGACTGCCGGCGCGCAGGGTTCCTGAATTGATCTTCGTGGGCATGGCGGCCGCCCTGCGAATCGGCCCGGTATAGCGCCGCGGGCTTCAGTTGCCACAGGATGCCCGTGATGTGTATCATATATAGGGATTCGTCTGCCGGCCGTGCTGGCGGTGGGCGCCGTGGTGAGCGGCCCGCAAGGTCCGCCGCCCGCTTTTTGTCAGGGAACGAATGGTCATGGATCACCTTTCGGAGTTGGAAAACAGAAGCATCTACATCATTCGCGAGGCCTACCATCAGTTCGATCGGCCGGCGATGCTCTGGTCGGTCGGGAAGGACTCCACGGTGCTCGTGTGGCTCTGCATGAAGTCCTTCTTCGGCCGCGTGCCGATGCCGGCCGTCCACCTCGACACGAGCTACAAGTTCCCGGAGATGTATGAGTTCCGCGACCGGCTCGCCGAGGAGTGGGGACTCGATCTCATAGTCTCCCGCAACGAGGAGGCCCTGACCGGGGGAATGGGGCCGGGCGTGGGAAGCAAGCTGGACTGCTGCACGGCGCTGAAGACGACCGCCCTGAAGCAGTGCATCGCGCGACACGGTTTCGACGCCCTGCTGCTGGGCATCCGCCGCGACGAACACGGCATCCGCGCCAAGGAACGCCACTTCAGCCCCAGAGATCAGCAGTTCCGCTGGAACTACGAGGATCAGCCGCCCGAGCTGTGGGACCAGTACACGAGCCAGGCCGACGATGAGGTTCACCTGCGCGTCCACCCGCTGCTGGACTGGCGCGAGGTCGACATCTGGAAGTACGTGCGCCGCGAGAACCTGCCCGTCAACCCGCTGTATTTCGCGCGGGACGGCATGAGGTATCGCAGCCTGGGCTGCAACACGTGCTGCTCGCCCGTGGAGTCGACGGCATCGAGCGTGGACGAGTTCATCGCGGAGATCGAAGGCGGCCGCACCGCCGAGCGGGCGGGCCGGGCGCAGGACAAGGAAGACGCCTACACAATGCAGAAGCTGCGCGCTCTGGGATACATGTAGGAGTTGGGCTAGATAGAGAGAGACTAGGAGGTACAAACTGATATGAGAATAATGATCCACTGTCTTGGTGTTCTCGGCCTCCTTGTATTCATCTATGGATCGTTTGTACACTCGAACGGAACGTACGTAGCCGCCAGTCCCATAATGATTTCCGGCGCAGTTGGCGTTGCCGCTTGGGCAGTCAGCACCGCTTTGCTTCAAAAGAGTCGATCTTGACCTGGTCACCCCCTCCCCATCGAAGGGTGCGGGCACGACATCCAGTTTTCGGAGGGACCACTTGAGCACTGACGAAGAGAAGGTTCACGAGATGGTTCGGCGCGCTTACGGACAGGTGGCGGAGGAGCAGTCCTGCTGCTGCGCCGGCCCGGACAAGGTTTGCTGCGGCCCGCGCGCTGAAGCCGCCGGGCAACTCGTCCCCGAAGCGGAGCTGGGGCTTTCCTGCGGCAACCCGATCGGCTTCAGCGAGATCAAGCCCGGCGACGTGGTCCTGGACCTGGGCAGCGGCGGAGGCAAGGACGTCTTCATGGCCGCGAAGCTCACCGGTCCCGCCGGGAAGGCGATCGGGGTGGACATGACACCCGAGATGCTGAACCTTGCCACGGACAATGCCGCGAAGTTCCGTGAGGCGACCGGCCTGGACAACGTGGAGTTCCGCCAGGGAACCATCGAGAAGCTGCCCCTGGAAGACGACAGCGTCGACCTGGTT
The DNA here is from genome assembly GCA_964639345.1 of uncultured candidatus Brocadiaceae bacterium. GTDB lineage: Bacteria > Planctomycetota > Brocadiia > SM23-32 > SM23-32 > CAZHPE01. The sequence goes on from CAZXDF010000024.1 coordinate 6,213, forward strand.
ATCTCGAACTGCGTGATAAACCTCTCGCCCGACAAGCCGCGGGTCTTTCGCGAGGTCTTCCGGGTGCTCAGACCCGGCGGCCGGATGGTGGTGAGCGACATCGTGCTGAACCGCCCGCTGTCGGAAGAACTGAAGTCCTGTGAGACGCTCTACGTGAGCTGCGTCGCCGGCGCCTTGCCGCGCGAGGACTACTTGAGCGCCATTCGGTCCGCGGGCTTCCCTGAAGTCGAGGTGCTCGCCGACCAGCTCTACAGCACGGACAGGTGCAACAGCGACCCGATCATGGCGGAGGTGGGAGACGAGTTGGACGGCGCCGCGTCGAGCGTGACGCTTCTCGCGGCAAAACCATCCGCTTGAGCGTCTCGCCGATGTCGACGCTGCCGCACGCACGCGTGCAGAACTCAACAAACCTGTCCGGCACCCGGACGGTGCGCCCGGGGGAGTATCATGGAAAAGGAAACCCTGAAGCTCGTCATCGTCGGCTCGTTCGACCACGGCAAGTCCACGATGATCGGGCGGCTCTTCTACGACACGGACTGCCTGCCCGAGGGCAAGATCGAGGAGATCCGCGCAGCCAGCGAGGCCGAAGGGCGCGACCTGGAGTTCGGCTTCATCATGGACCACCTGCGCGAGGAGCGCAGCCGCGGCGTGACGATAGACACCGCGCAGACGTTCTTCTCCACCGAGGCCCGCGACTACGCCATCATCGACGCTCCCGGCCACAAGGAGTTCCTCAAGAACATGATTACGGGCGCCTCCCAGGCGGACGCCGCCGTGCTCATTTGCAGCGCCTATGAGGGGGTCGAGGAGCAGACCCGCCGCCACGCCTACGTGCTCAAGCTCCTGGGCCTCCACCAGACCCTCGTGGCCTATAATAAGATGGATCTGGTGGGGTATGACCCGGAGCGGTTCGACGAGGTGCGCAAAGACCTGAGGGAGTTCCTCGCACAGGTCGACATCGAGCCGACCATCGAGGTGCCGGTGAGCGCCAAGTTGGGCGACAACATCGCCGACCGCTCCGAGAACATGCCCTGGTATGACGGGCCGACCATCCTCGAGGCGCTGGACGAGTTCCAGAAGAAATCGCAGCCGACCGACAAGCCCCTGCGCCTGCCGATCCAGGACGTCTACGAGTTCGACGGCGCCCAGGTGGCGGTGGGCCGCGTGGAGGCCGGCGTGGTCAGGCCCGGCATGGAGCTATGCTTCCTGCCGGAGGGCCGGATTCACAAGCTGATCGAGATCAGGAAGCACCTGGAAGAGGACGTCACGGAATCGTCGGCGGGCGAGTGCATCGGGATGGTGTTCGAGCCGGGCGGGCTGAGACGGGGCGAGGTGGGCTGCCCGGTGGATGCGCGGCCGGCCCTGGGGACGTCCTTCGAGGCCAGCGTGTTCTGGCTCGTGAATGAGCCGCTTCGGGCGGGCGAGGAGCTTACCGTCCGCTGCTCCACGCAGGATATTGCCTGCCGCGTGGCCGCGATACGGGAACGCGTCGACTCCTCCACCCTCGAGCACATCGAGAAGAACGCATCCGAGCTGAATGCCTTCGAGGTGGGCGAGGTGACGATCAGCACGGAAAGCCCCCTGGTGACTGAGGATTTCACCGACGTCCCGGAACTGGGCCGGTTCGTCTTGCTTCGGGGGCAGGATGTGGCGGCCGGCGGAATCGTGACGGGGAGATGACGCCGAGAGGAAGCCGCTTTGGCCCTCGCATTCCGGGAGGGCAGCTATTATAGTGTCTCACCGTAGCCCGTTCTTCAGCGGCCGTCGCCGGTACTGCCGGGACGAATCATCGGGCGAGAACCGATGACGATTCTCCAGTGCTTCAGGAAGCATACGAAAACGTTTCTCATTATAGTGGTGATTCTGTTTCTCATCCTGCTGGCGGTCGGTGCATATATGGGGCCGGACGAGCTCTGGAGGCCGCCGCCGTGGATGGAACGGAAAGAGCCCCGTCCGTGAGAAGCATGGCCCTCACCGGCGATTCTGCCGCAACTCATTCGTCGACTCATTGAGAGAGACACCCCATGGCCCTTGGCTTCGGTCGCAGGAAGAAGAAGATCCTCGGGATTGGGCTCGACGGCTTCCCGCATTCGCTCGCGGTGAAGCTGATGGGCGAGGGCCGGATGCCCAACCTGAAGAAGCTCACCGAGGCCGGCCATTTCAGACGCACGAGCAGCGTCCGGCCCACCGTCAGCAACGTGGCCTGGGCCTCGTTCATGACGGGCGTGGGGCCGGGGGAGTTCGGGGTCTTCGGTTTCACTGAACTCAAGTCGAACTTCGAGTTCTTCATCCCCAACGCGACCCACCTCAAGGCCCTGACGATCTGGAAACGGCTCAGCGACAGGCGCAAGCCTTTCGTGGCCCTGAGCATGCCGATGACGTATCCGGCGCCGGATGTAGCCGGGCTCCTCGTGAGCGGTTTCCTGGCGCCGAAGCTCGACGAGCGCGCGGTCTCGCGCCCCGCTGTGCTTAAGAAGCTGCGTTGGTCCCAGTACGAGATCGACATCGGCCCGGCCGTGGCGCACGAGTCGCTGGACAGGTTCCAGGAGGACCTCACCCGCGTCGCCGCCCGCCGCCAGAAGACCGCCCTCGAACTCATGGACTCCGAGCCGTGGGACTTCTTCTTCCTGCACGTGATGGACACCGACCGGATCAACCACTTCATGTGGAAGTTCCAGCACGAGCCGGACAGCCCGCGCGGGCGCTTCTTCCTCGACTTCTATTCCAAGATCGACGAGTTCCTGGGCCAGGTGGCCGAGCGCGCCGGTAAGAACGTGGAGCTGCTCGTGATGAGCGACCACGGCTTCTGCGACCTGAAGTGGGAGGCCCAGCTCAATCGCTGGCTCCGGGCGCAGGGCTACCTTGACTGCGAGGCCGATCCGGCGAGGATGTTCCGGGCCGTCACACCGGGCTCGCGGGCGCTCGCGCTGGTGCCCGGACGCATACATCTGCTCACGAAGTTTTTCTGGGAACGCGGCGCCGTTGCGGACATCGACCGCAAGGGCCTGCGCGACGAGATAATGGCGAAGCTGCGGGAGTGGAAGCACCCGGAGACGGGCGAGCCGGTCTGCAAGGAGGTGCTGACCCGCGAGGAGGCCTTCAACGGCCCGCACACGGAGCGGGCGCCGGACATCGTCATTGACCCGTGCGACGGCTTCGACCTGAAGGCGAAGCTCAGCGAGGGCGAACTGTTCGATAGGAGCGCGCTCAACGGCATGCACACCTACCACGATGCCGTGCTGGCGACCAGCAAGGGCCTGGGCGACGTGGCGGGCTCCCAGAGCGTGACGGAGGTCGGGGCAACCATCGCCCGCCGTCTGCTGGGGTGAGGGTCGGCGGATACACGGGGACCATGGCGGAGCGTGCGAGAGGAGAGGCCGACTTGTCCGATGCCCAACCCGGTGCAGACGAGGCCCGTCCGCTGGCCAGGCGGCTTGCGCCGCTACTGGTGGCCCTGCTGGCCTGCCTGGCCGCCGGCGCCGTGCTGCTCGCCGCTGACCGCGTGCTGGGGCTTGGCGTGTTCCCCGACGCCATGTCGCGCCAGATGCAGGCGGCGGCGGAGGCGGTCGCGCCCGACGGCGACGATGAAGACAGGGTCGACTAGGGCCGGGCGTCGGGACCTGACGGGCTGGCCGTCGCGGTGCCGGCGCGGGTCCAATTCGACCGCGCACACGTGGTCGGCCTGGCCATGGAACTGGACCGGGAACGCAGCCTGTGCGAACGAGCCGTCGGGCGGCTGCTGGCGCTGCACCATTTGAACGCCGACGAGGGGGAGGTTGCAGCGCAAGCCCAACGCGTTCTGCGAATATGGGATGTTTCGTCTTCGCGCCTGGGCAGGTTCCTTGCCCTGGAACCCGAGCGCGCGCGAATGTGCCTGGCCGCCCTGGGATGGCCGTGGCTGGGGGACGGGCCGGGGAAGCTGCACGTCGAGGACCTGGAGCACATGTTTCCGGCCCGGCCCGGCGCGCTGCGGGCGATGAAGTTGGGGAACTGGCGCGCGCTGTTGGAGGAAGCCGGCCAGCCGCGCCCGTGGCCCGAACTCCGGCAGTTGATGATGCCAACATATGGCCTGACGGACGCGCAGATGCGCTCCCTTCAGGCCTACGTCGTGCGCCGCGAGGTGGCGCGGGCGTTCTCGGGCAAGGCCTGCGACCGGCGCGCGAGGGAGACCCTGGCGCGGCTGGCCGCCCTGACGCCGGGGCAGGAGGCCGCCTTGCTCTCCATGGCGGGCGTGCGGGAATTGCTGGGTTCGGGGGGCTTCGCCTTCCCGGCCCTGATCGACATGTTGGAGGGGCGCCCCGAGCTGGCGCTCCCGCTGCTGAAGGAGTGCGTCAATCGCGCCGCCGTCCCGGAGCAGGCGCTCAGGGCCGCCGCCCGGCTGCATGGCAAGTTCCCCGAACATGCCGAGGAGACGCTCGTCGCACTCGGGCCGTTCGGTGCGCAGGCCGTCCGCGCGCTGGGCCGCAGCGTGGAGGGCGCGATGAACGCGCGCGCCCTCGCCGTGCTGGCGCGGATTCATGAGGGCTGGCCGGACGAAGAAGATGCCTTTAGACTCCTCGGCAGCAACCCGGGTCGGTGGCGTCGTTGGCACCGGCAGGCCCGGCGCGTCCTGTGAGGAGCGCCTGCTTCGCGAATGGCTCGATCAGAGAGAGCATATCATGGGCCTCAAGATAGGAATCGTCGGCGGTGGCACGTTCGGTCTTATGCACCTTCGCACGTTCGCCCAGCTTCGGCGTGAGGGCCGCGTGGAGAGTGTCGCTCTGGCCGAGATCAACGAGCAGCTTCTGACCGAGCGATGCGCGGAGTTCGACGTCAGGGGTTACTCGGGCCACCGAGAGATGCTGGAACATGAAGACCTGGACGGCGTGACCGTCGTGACGCCCGACCACCTTCACCGCCGGATCGCGCTGGACTGTATCGCTGCCGGCAAGCACGTCTTGGTCGAGAAGCCGCTCGACGTCACGGTGGAAGGCTGCGCCGAGATCGCCGATGCGGCCGACACAGCGGGCGCGCTGGTGCAGGTGGATTTCCACAAGCGTTTCGACCCGTTCCATATCGAGCTGCGCAACTCCATCGCGCGCGGCGACCTGGGCAGGGCGCAGTACGGTTATGCCTGGATGGAGGACCGCATCGAGGTGCCCCGCGACTGGTTCCCGCACTGGGCGCACCGGTCGAGTCCGGCGTGGTTCCTCGGCGTGCACATGGTGGACCTGTTTCGCTGGTGCGTGGGCGGTCTCCGTGGCCGCCGGGTCTGGGCCAGCGGTCAGAAGCACAAGCTCGCCAGCCTCGGCGTGGACGCATGGGACGCCGTGCAGGCGATGGTGGAGTTTGACGAGGGCGTGACGCTGCACCTGCAGACGGGCTGGGCCCTGCCGGAGAGTTTCGAGGCGATCGTGAATCAGGGCATCCGCATCGTGGGTTCGGAGGGCGTGGGCGAGGTGGACAGCCAGGACC
>CAZXDF010000025.1:0-9125 GCA_964639345.1 uncultured candidatus Brocadiaceae bacterium
ACTGCCTTACGATCCGCCTCCAGCGCCCCCTTCACAGCCAACGCGTCCCCCGCAATCCGGTTGCGGTTCAGCGCCGCGCACTGCGGCGGCAGGTCCCCGACGTAACAGGGATGCACGCCCATACCGTCCACCAGACATGGCACCTCCACGCAGCATCCTTCCGGCAGGTTCGTGATCAGACCCGTGTTGAGCACGTTGCCGTTGAATCGTAATGGCACGCTGGTTTCCATGGCGTTGATGATCCCGATGGTGTACTCCTTGCTTCTTTCTATGTTCACCGGCGCATCGCCGCATGCCTCCTTGCGCAACGCCTCCCGGCCCTGGTTTCTCTTGACCTCTGCTGTCAGCCGATCGCGATAGGGCACGGTGGCGGCGGGTGTGAAACGTTCGATCAGCTCCGGGTTCTTGCGGAAGTAGGGGACGTATTCCGAGTTGTGGACGCTGGACTCCGTGAGGAAGTAGTCGAAGTGCCGCATCATTTCGAAGCGCACGATGTCCTGTTTGTATATCTCGGGATCTTTCATCTTCTCCCGCAGCAGCGGGTAGGCGTCCTGTCCCCTCCACTCGAACCGCAGGAACCATGCCTGGTGGTTCACTCCAGCCACCCAGTGTCCGGTCTCCTCGTAGGGCGCGCCGATGTAGCGGGCGAGTTGCCTGGCCGTGCCCTGCACGCTGTGGCACATGCCGATGCTCTTGACCGGCGAGGCGAGGTTGAGCGCCCAAGGCACCAGCGTCGTCGGATTGGAGTAGTGCAGCAGCCAGGCGCCGGGGCAAAGCTGCTCCATGTCCCGGCAGATCTCCAGCATGACAGGGACGTAACGCAGGGTGCGGAACACACCAGCCGGGCCCGTCGTGCACCCGATGGCCTGATCCACGCCGTGCTTCGCCGCGACCCGGCCCTCTATCGCCCACGCTCTTGCCGCACCGGGGGCGGTGATCGTTGAGATGACGTAGTCCGCCCCGTCCAGGGCCTGCCGCCGGTCGGTGGTGGGCTCGATCACGGTCGGCACGGCCAACTGCCCGGCCATCTTCTTCGCCAGGGCGGACATGATGTCCAGGTTCTCCCGGCTGATGTCCATGAGGGCGAGCGTCCCTTCGGCCAGCGCCGGTCGTGTCATGATGTCCATGACGAAGCGCTTGGCGAATCCAGAACTTCCCGCTCCGATGATGGCGATCTTCGCCACTTGGGCCTCCCATGAAGTGAGCCGTGTCAAGGCCGTCGACAGTCCTCGCGCCGGCGCCTCCGCGCCGCGCGGTGAGAACACCGATGACTGCTGAGCTCACCCGTATCTGTCGTCCGGATTCCAGTCATAGATGCTTTTCAGCGGGTGCATGTGATAGTGCGCCGGTTGACTCGCCATCCGCTTCAGGTCCTCGCGGTGGCCGAGCCGCCGGACGGTGTGCCACTGGCTCTTGGTCATGATCCGCCCCTCGCAGTCCCAGAGCGCTATTCCAGCCGAACCGCCTTCGTAGGCCCGCAGCGCCCGCTTGGCGTAGTCCCTGCCGGGCATGCACCGTGGCGTGACGTCTTCATAGAAGAGGCAGGACGTCCCCTCGGTAATCCGCCGGAAATACTGAAAGTCCACCTGCCAGACGCCGCTGCCGCCCGTGTACGGGGCGAGAATGTTGACGAGGCCCTCCCGCGCCCATGTCTCCAGGTCCATGCCGCCCGCGCGGTTCCAAAAGGCGTCATGGCTCACGTTGGCGGCAACCTGGAGGCGGCCCCCGTCGGGACGGCGATGCCGGTCGAGCATCTCGCGAAGCTCGCGCATGAACTGCGTCAAGTAGCCTGCCCAGTGCCTCATGAGGCGTTCATCGGTCGTGTAGCATCCCGGTCGACGCGCGGGATCGTCCGGCAGTTCGCGCGGGTCGATCCCGTACTGGTTCTTGAAATCCTCTACCACCGGCTCCTCGAAAAGGACGAACGGGGGCCGCCGGCTGTAGATCAACTGGATTCCCTCGATCCCGAACGCGAGAAGCTCCTCGAACAGCCCCAGATAGAAGCGCCGCACCTCCGGGTAGGCCATGCTCAGCCGCTGTACCGTGACGCCTTCCCGGTCGAGGCACCGCAACTCGGGGTGCTCCACCCAGAAGGGGATCGACTCGAGCCAGATGCCCGGGATCGCTGCCATCGACCCCATGCGGAAGCCGAGGTAGATGTCGATGCCCATCGAATGCACGTGGTCGACGACGACCTTTGCCGGAACGATGCCGCGCGAGAGAAAGCTGCGGATGCTCTCCACCGTCCCGCGCCCATTCTTGTCCACGAACTCTATGCCGCCGTCCCCGTACAGGTTTCCCACCTCGGTCGGAAAAAACGTCTGCCCGGCCGCGTTGCCGCAGGTGCCCAGAAAGAACTTCCCGACGTCCGTGTCGCGCAGGGGCTCGAAGATCTGCTGGATGTCCTCGGCGGTCTTGGCGCCGCCGCCGTAGCAGAACTGCCCATCGCTCTGAGCGATCAGGAGTTTGGTGTCCGCACGAGGCGCGGCCGCGGCGTGCTCCGCCACCTCCCTCTTGGTCATCGGCACCAGGCGCACGAAGGCCAGGTGAGCGTAGGCCGTATCGCTGCTCAACATGTGAGAGATGACGAGGTCCTGCCCATCCAGATCCGCTGCCTTCCAGAGGAACTCCTCGATGGTCGTGTTATAGCCCGGCAGCGGGCCGGGCCGGCCAACCAGCCGGCCTTTCGGCGAGAGCCGGCATCCGAGCCTGCTGGGCACCAGCGGCTCGAACAAATCCTCACCGGCCAGCTTCACGCGGAACTCAGTCTGGTCGTGAGCTTCGCCACAGAACATGCCCAGGTATATCGCGTGCCAGCCCTCCACCGGCAGGGGAAGGCGGACGTCAGGCGGATGCGCCACGCCCCCCTTGCACAACATCACCCCCGTGATGCCGTCCCTGGTCTCGTAGGGCATTTTGTACCAGCGGTCACGCTCGGGATTCGAGCTGATCGCGCTCTGCGGCTCGCAGTGGCTCAGATCGGAGATCAGAATCCCATCGCGCTGCGGAGCATTCCAGAATGTGCTTCTCGTTCTCATGCTCAGTCCTCTCCACTCGCGGCGCGATAGTCTATCGGCCAGGGGCCACGCAGTCCGCCTACCAGTGAATGCTCTTGTCCGCCACAAAGCGGGTCGCCTTCTTCCAGCGCGTCGAACTGGTCCGGTAATGCGCGCGCTGATAGAACGGGCAAAACTTGCCCGGCGGGTCGATGGTCACCACTTCGTTGCCCTTGCGCACGACCTTGTAGTAGCTGCCGGTGACGTTGATCTCCCCGCTTCGCGTGGGGATGGGAAAGCTGACCGCGGCCAGGTCGCCGGCCTGCACCCGGCCCACGCGGGCATATCGGCCGTCCCACTCCGGCAGCCGCGGCTCATCATTGACCTGGCAGAGCGTATCGTCGGGTGAGGCCCACTCCGGAATCCGCACCATCAGCTCGCAGGCTTCCTTCACCTTGACGTCCACCCGCCCCTCGTAAGGAATGTGGCTGTCCACGTCGGCCCAGGGCGAGGCGCGGTTCAGCGGCAGGTTGACCCGCAGCGTCCCGTCCCTGAAGTCCAGAATGCGTTCCCATGCGTAATAGATAGCCCTCGTGCCGTTGCCTCCGCAGCACTGCATGATGGCCTGGCCGGGGTATTCGGGATAGAGATGACGGCTGTGTCGCGCCCACGTATACCAGTCGTTGACGGACGGCCAGCCCGCAAAAGTGCCCACGCACCTCTCTGGCACGCGGTCCGTGGTCTGGTTCATCGGATTGTGAGATGTCTTCGGAAGGTCCTCGGTCATGCGATGGACCCATTCCACGTCGGTGAGCTGCGCTTCGGCGAACTGGTTTCGCAGCCACCGGTCCACATCGTCCCAGTAATCTCCCTGACCGGCCTCGGTAAGCTTGAGGGCGACGGCGATCATGTCGGCAACCTCGCACGTCTCCGACGTGTCGTACCGGAAGTCCGCCCGGTCGGCGATCGAGGTCGAACAGAGATTCGCAACACGCTCGGGGAAGAACCCGACCGTCGTCTCGCCCAGGAGCTTGGCATACTCGTAGCCCTGGCAGACCTGTGCCATCAGGTCCCCGTCGCCCACGATCGTCGCGTATTCCATTAGGCTCAGCAGGCCGATAACCGTCGAATGGAAATGCGGCCGATAGCCAGGCGGGGCCGACCAGCCGAACGGGACCGGGCCGCGCAGTTTGTCCTTCACTTCGCCGCCGAGGAAGGGTCCCGAGTCCCCATCGGCTATCCACGGCTGTTTCTTCATTTCGCCGACACACCTGCGGGCCAGCTCCAGCGCCGGTTCGTGGCCCGTCACCCTGTAGAACTGGCAGAGCCCCTGCAAGACCCACGGGTTGGCCGCGCCGGTGGGCGCCTCGGTCGACCGCGGCCCGCCCGGCCAGAAGTGGTACTCAACTATCCCGCCCAGCCCTTCGACGATGCGCCGACCGACCTCCACCCACAGCTCATCGCCCGTGAGCAGGTAATACAGGGACAGGGCACCCAGCATCCGGCCGTTGTGAACGGGATTGCCGACGTGGCCCGCCTTTGCGATTTCCGGCGCCGGGCGCATGTCCTTGCCGCTTTGTACGCCGTACCACGGGCGGCCCTTGACGGGGTTGTACAGCAGCCCGTCCGGCCCCCGCATCTTCAGCGTCACTTCCATCCAGCATCGGTCGACGTGCGAGTTGAAATCGCTGCCGCTGGCGAGCCGCAGCAAGGGCAGCGATTCCTGGAGCTTCCCCTGGCAGTCGGTGGATAGGTCATGCTCCATCGTCGGCGGGTTGCGACCGAAGCAGGCCAGGAAATACATCTCGTGGTCGGCCTCGGGGTCCGTCGGCCCGGTCACGCCGTTTATCCCGAGCGCCGCACGGTCCTGGAGGTCCAGCGTGTCCGGCACGAACGCTTCATAACGTTGGCCGGGGTACGAGAGCTCCTCGAACCGGGGCACGTCATTGCAGATGTACTCGAGGTTCTCCCTGTCCGGCGCTTCGTGCGGCATGCGGCTCCTCCCTGTGAGTGCTCACCCGTCGACGCGCTTATCCGCGCGAGGCGCCAGGTTGGCCTTCTCCCTAACGCAGTCAGTTGGTCCCGCTTTGGCACAGCGGTCTCACCGCCTGGCTACCAATGCGTCGAATCAAGCCAGATGATGCGCCGCAGAGAGCGGATGTAGTCGATCCCGTAGACGTTGGTGGCCGCGAGGTTGCCCCTGTCGCTTTGATCCTCGGCCACTCCCGCGAGCGCCCGGGCGCCATCCTCGATCGTCTCCAGGGCCTCGTCGAGCATGCCCAGCACCCGCTCGTGGATGGAGAACTGCTCCTGGCCGTCCCGCCGCTTCTTCGCATCCTCCATCGTCTTGTAGGTCTGCCCGGCGCGCTGGAGCATCGAAAGGCTCAGAATCAGCCGCACCGTGTACTCCGCCCGCCCGATGAAGTATTCCAGGAACTTCCGCCCCTCGGGCCGCGAGAGTTGAAGGGCCCGACGAAGCAAAATGATCGCCTCCTCGTAAAGTTCCCGCTTCCGGTCCATGCGCGGATCGGGCAGGCCCTGGTCGAAATGGACCTTGAAGGCCTGTGAGGTGGGGAACCCGCAGTTGATCTCCCATTCCCCGTAGGCGGTGGCCTTGTCGATGGCCTGGAAGCCCTCGAGTGCGCTCGTGATGGCTTCAGGGCCGACTATGCGCACCAGGAACTCGCGCAAGAACTGCTCGGGCGTGACGGAAGGGTCCCACGAGAGCCGGGCCACGTAGCAGGCCGTAGGGACGAAGTCGCCCAGCACCCAGAAGCACAGCTTGTAGCCTTCGGCGCCTCCGTCTGTGAGTTCCTGCACGGCCTGCTGCAAGGGCGTCAGGCGGACTTGCAGCGTCATGGCGAAGTCGGTCTGCGGGGTCCATTTCAGCAGCGCGGGCACGCCGCGCTCCCCGAAAGCCGAGAACGGTTGCACGGCCTCCGGGTCAGTCGTGAGGCCCGGACAACCCGCATAGCCGTGCCCGGTCTCAGCCAGCACCTTTGCGAGGACACCGTACAGTTCCCGCCGGAACGCGCCGTAGTATATCCTCGCTTGCGGGTTCCGGCTGTGGTCCTGCACCCTCATCTCGTTCGTGAGGCGGTCTAGCAGGTAGAGGTATTCGATGTCCCCCTTGAGCTGGCGCAGCGGCCCCTTGGCCCCGTCCTCGCCGCCCACGAACTCGCTCACCGTCGCTTTCGACGCCGCCGCGATCAGCGTGTCCAGGTCGGCAACCGAGCTCAGGTCATACTTCTCATCCAGATGCGCCCAGCAGCGGCGGAAGTCCGTGGCGGAGGCCCGGAACTCGGATTGCCAGATGATGTAGTAGTCCATGTCGGGATACGTGTCCAGGTGGGCCTTCATCACCGCAGCCCCGAACTCCTGCACCAGCGGATCTTCCACGTTCTGGTGTTTGGTATTGCCGGGGTCGGTGCCGAAGAGCACCGTGCCCAGCGTGAAGAGCGCCGCCTGCGGGTCTACGTCCCGGGCCGGATCGTCCGGCACATCCGTCCAGTCCTTGAACGGGAAGCGGAACTCGTTCACCGTCTCGATCGGGCTGACGAACCGAAGGCCGGTCTTCATCCCAACGCGGCGGGCCTCGTCCATTATGCCGTGGATCAGCCGCTTGCCGGCCTCGAGCCGCTCGTCATACCCGGTCAGGCCCAGGAACTCGGGATTGGTGAACTCGTCGGCGTCGCCGAACAGCTCCCGCCCGATCATCCCGTCGTGCAGCGGATATCGCATGCCGAAGAACAGCTCCGAGGTGCTCTTGCGCACGCCGTGGAACTCGTAGTCCACCCACGGCCCATACGGGTAGATCGAGACGAAGAACACGTTGTACCTCAGCTTGGCCAGTTGCCCGATCAGCCCACGGTAATCCTCCAGGCCCCAGAACTCCGGGCCGTTCACCTCGCAGTTCAGTCCCCGCCATCCCCTGACGCGCAGGGCCGGCTCCGCCACCTTGTCGACTTCCGGCAGCGCGAGGTCGATGGGAGTATGAGGGAAGATGTCGCAGCGTGGCGTGAACGTCACGCCCCAGTGCTCGACCAGGTCGTAGGCCGCCCACAGCGTGGCCACAGGGCTGTCCGCCCCGACGATTATGGCCGGCGCGCCACGCAGGGTCGCCGTGCGAAGGAGGAACCCCTGGTCCGACAGCTCCGGCCAGGAGGCACCTGCCAGGGCCTCCTGAATGAGCGGGTTGTTCGCGGGCGAGCCGACCAGAATGACGGGCGTGTCCGCCCGCGTCGGCGCTTCCATAAAAGCCTCGGCGCTCGCCACCTCCGGGAAGAAGCCTGCCAGACGGTGCACGTATCCCTGGAGCTCCCGGGCGGCGAACTGAACCAGCCGCGGAGCTTCATCTCCAAGCACGATAGTCAGCGAACGATATCCAGCCATTACTTCCTTCCCTTCGTCTCAGGCAACGTCGGATGTGGCGGGGGGGCGGCCCGCCTAATGGTCAAGGCAAAGTCCTTCGCTTGTGACGCGCAGCCGCGCGATGCGGCTGTCGGCCTGCCCCGGGTCCATGCAGTGTCCCATGTAACTTACCAGCACCACGTCCGGCTCGACCTCGACCGCCTGCTGGTTGGCCCACCGGGCGTAATCGACGATGACCGGCGGGTCCCAGTTGAGGCCGCCGTCGCGGCTCAGGTGCGCGGCGAAATGGGGGAAGCGGGTCGTCGCCACCAGCGCGCCGCCGGCCGTGCGGGTCATGGAAGCGCAGTAGCCTGGGAAGGGGCCGATCGCGGCCGGCTCCCAGGTGCGGCCGCCGTCGTTGCTCTGGATCTGCCACATGTACGGATCGCGTTCCGGCCGGCCAACGCCCAGAAGAACGTTGTCACGGACCTCGGCCAGGCCCAGCTCGTAGTACCGGCCCGCCAGCTCTTGTGGACCCGTGCCCGGCGTCAGCGGCTCGTCCGGACGCAGGTTGTGAGCGTCGCACCATACCGGCGCGGACCAGGTCCGCCCGTCGTCCTCGCTGCGCAGCACAAAGCAGGCGCAGAAATACAAGTAGGGCGCGGGCGCGGCGGGATCGCTTTGCTGCAGCCCGCTGATCACCGGCAGGACAAGGCTGCCGTCGTGCAGCCGCACGGGCCGTGAAGGGCCGCCCGGCTTCCACCTTTCCGGCCATTCGCCATCAATCCTCAGCGGCTCAGGCCCGGTCCAGGTGCGCCCCTCGTCGTCCGACTCGTAGGCGTGCAGGGGGCATTTCAGGACGGGGTGGGCGGGGAACAGGCAGACCCAGGTTCCGTCCTCGCGCGTGAAGTTGGCCCCCAGGCCCTTCTGGAGCATGGGCGCCTCCGGCTCCGACCAGGTCCGGCCGGCGTCGCTGGAGCGAACGAGGACCCTGCGTCTCTCCTCCCCCCAGTTGGGATTGCCGATGGCCACCGTCAGGGCAAGTTCACCCGACCCGCTCTGAAGCAGATCGGCGTAACTCTGGCAGGTCTTCGGATCGGTCTCCGTGCAGGGCGTGATCCAGTGCGGGGGCGGCTCCTCCAAACCGGGCCAGGCCGGGGCGTCGACCGCTTCGCCTGAGAGCTCGAGGCTTGCGAAGTGGCATGTCATCGGGATGGGCGTGGCGATGCCCGCGAAACCCACTCGGCCCGACGCGTAGGCGCCGTCCTCCACGTCGGCCACCAATCGCCCGTCAACCCAGGCGCGCAGGCGCGGCCCGCTGGCCTCGACCCTGCCCTCGTACCAGTAGTCGACCCGCGCGCAGAGTCCGGGGATCAGGTCGAAGTTCAGGTAGCGCTGAAGGGGCGTGCCGTCGGCAATGACGATTCCCGCCCAGAAATGCCGCCCGCGGCTCTGCTGCCCGACCCAGGGAACGTCCAGGGCGTAGAAGCGCCGGCTGTCCTGCACGCGGAACAGGAAACGGGCCACGCCGATCGGGCTGCGGAACTTGAACCGGAAACTCGCGCTGAAGTCCGCAAACGCCACATCGTCCTTCACGGCCAGGTACTCGACGTCCGTCCCATCCGGCGGGACCATCTCCCCGTCGGGACCATCCGTCCACTCGCCATGAAGGAACGCCCAGCCCTTGCCGTCACCAATCTGCAGTCTTGTCATGACTACTCCGTCTCCCGATACGGGCTTAACTTCTCCATTCAATCGGTGCCTAGCGGCACCGGGCCG
>CAZXDF010000026.1:0-2855 GCA_964639345.1 uncultured candidatus Brocadiaceae bacterium
GTGCGGAACGAACAGCCAGCTCTGCAGCACGGGGGGCAGCTTCTGCGGCCCCGCGTTGAACACGAACCCGGCCGGGAACAGCACGATGAACCCGATCAGCGCGTCCGCGGCGATGCCTTCGGCCCCGAGGAAGCGCCGGCAAAGGACCGAGATCGGATAGGAAAGCATGCCGAGGCAGATGAAGACCTCAAAGAGATTCTGCAAGGGGACGTGGCGAACGTGCTGCCAGCGATAAACGAAGGCCACGGTCGCCAGGACAAAGCCGGCGAGGTAGAGCCGCTTGCCGGGTCGCCTCAGCCCGAACACCACCGCGATGCACGTGCCCAAATAGGCCAGCATGGCCGCGTAAATCAGCAGCCCCTGAAGGGTCATCTTAACCGCCATTGCGCTTCCCCTTGGTCAGGTAGGCCGCCACCGGCCGCAGCCAGAGCCGCCAGAACACCCCGGCGCATAACAGGAAGAACCCCGCGTAGACCACCCACAGCCCCGAATCCGAGGTCACCGACAGAATAGTGTAGCTGTGATCTTCGGGGTTGTAGGAATTCTGGTAGAGGTGGTAGCCCCCGTAGTGCAGCGGGTCGTTGAGCTCGATGACCTTGCGCACTGGGGCCTCGCCCTCCTCCTGGACCAAAACGTCGCTCTTGAAGTCGCTGATCGGCATGATGGGCTTGGCCATGTAGAGCTTCGGGCCCTCCATCGACTGGACGAGGGCCTCAGATTCGCTGCCGGCGGCATAAAGAAGGGGCGCGAGCGGCAGATACACGACCCCTGCCCCCTCCGCGGCGATAAGCCAGTCCTCAAGCTCCTTTCCCCCGTGGGTAACCACGACGTGCATGGCAGGCAGCCCGGTGCCTGGGTCGGCCTCGGCCCCCACGACCTCGGGGTACGAATACATGAGTTTCAGGCCCTTCTCGTCCTGCCCGTGCATCGGAAAGCGAGCCGTCACGTAGCGCCGCCCGACCGCCCCATACTCGTGACGAATCTCGACCGCCAGCGCCGAGTTCCCGCGCGGCCTCGGAAAGTCGAACACCTCCCGGTCCTCGCCGCTGCCCACCACGCGGAGGTTGGAAAACACATGGGCGATCCGCAACGTCAGCTTGGGACCCTCCAGGAAGATCTCCCGGTCGGCCTGGGCATCCTCGATGATCCATTTCCCATCGGGCAGGGTGATCTTGAGCGAGGGCTTTGCATCCTCGGCAAAGCGCGGACGGGCGCTCGGTATGTAGTCCAGCACCCGCAGACGTGCCCCGACGTATGGGAGCTCGATCTCCTCCCCGACGTTCCACGCAACCGGGGCATCCTCACGATACTGATCAGGCGCCGCCACGATGAGGTTCCAGCGCCCGTCCTCGGGCTCGTAGTGCTCAAGCCAAAAATCTTTAAGATGCACGCTGAACGGCAGGCGGCCGATTTCGTTCTGCTCCGCGTCGATGATGCTGTTGCTCGCCATCCCCTCACGCACAACCACGTACCCTGACTGGACCTTCCTGCTGCCGAAGAGCCTGCTCGCCACGTCGTGGCTCTTCGCCGAGCCGTACATGGACCCCAACAATATCAGCAGCGCCCCCACGTGCATGCTCAGCAGGCCCGGCGAGCGGATCAGACGCTTGAAGGCAAAGAATCCCGCTGCCAAACCGCCGGCAAGCAGTATCCAGAACGCGATCAGCGGCACGGAACTGAAGAGCGCAGCGGCGCGCTGAGCGCCCAGGAACGCGCCTGCCACGGACAGAACCGCAAGCGCCGCGGTCGTGCCCAGGACGGTCCAGAGCAACACCCGTCGAAACAATTTCATTCGCCTGCCCGAACTCCCGTTCGCAGAAACCGTCTCCGAATCCTCTCGGACATCCCAAGTACCCTATTTATGTTTAGCCGCTTTTGCCCCGGTTCGCAAGCGCCACGCCACCGCCCGGCACCACGCATGGGCGCTTCAGCTACGACACAAAAGGGGCGTGTGGGGGCTTTGACAAATCCCAATGTGCGGCGTACACTTCGAACCAAAGGCAGCGAACCCCGTCCACGCAGAGCCGTGCGAGAGGTGCCGGACGAAACGATGAGAAACAGCCCGTTCTCCGTTGACATCACCCCGGACTGGGAAGGCTTTGTGGACTGCATCCTGCGCAGGGGCACGCCGCAGAGGGTCCATATCGTCGAGCTGTTCCTGGACGGCGAGGTCCGCGAGGCCATCGCCCAGCGCTACGGCGTGTGGGATGGGTTGGACGCGGACGACCCCGACGCCGACTTCAGGAAAGCGGTGGCCATGCAGCGCTTCCTTGGCTATGACTACGTGCGCTGCGGTGTCGAGGGGATGGACATGCCGCTCAAAGGCGCGCTGACCGAGGACACGGCCGAGTTGCAGCGCGAGGGCGGCCGCAGGTACTTGGAGGAGCACAAGGGCCCCATTACGAACTGGGAGGAGTTCGAGGCCTATCCCTGGCCCGACCCCGAGAAGGCAACCACCCGCGCCCTGGAGTGGTATGAGGACAACCTGCCCGACGACATGTGCGTGATCGGCAGCGGTGGCTTCGGCCACTTCGCCGAGTACCTCACGTGGCTGATGGGTTACGAGACGCTCTGCTTCGCCCTCTATGACCAGCGCGACCTCGTGGCCGCCATGAGCCGGCGGCTGGTGGACATGTACCGCATCGTCATTCGGCGCATCCTGGAGTTCGACCGGGTCAAGGTGGTCTGGGGAAGCGACGACATGGGCTTCAAGACCGGCACCTTGATCGGCCCGGACGATATGCGCGAGTTCGTCCTGTCCGGCCACAAGCTCATGGCCCGGATCTCGCACGAGGCCGGCAGACCCTACATGCTGCACTCCTGCGGCAACCTCTCGGCGATCATGGAGGATCTCA
>CAZXDF010000027.1:0-4312 GCA_964639345.1 uncultured candidatus Brocadiaceae bacterium
GACGAGCTGCGGGAGGCGCTCGGGCGGGTGGCTGCCGTCGGCGTCCATCACCACGCAGACCCTGGCCTGCGAGAGCGCGAAGCCGGCCAGCACCGCCGAGGCCAGGCCGCGTTCAGCCGTCCTGACCTCCACCCGCACAGGGTGGCTCTGCGCGAGCCGCCGGGCCACATCCGCGGTGGCGTCGGGCGAGTCGTCGTCCACAACGATCACCTCGCCGCCGAGCGCGGCCCCTTCGAGGGCTGCGCAGATGCGCGGGACGAGTTCCGCAATGTTCTGCGCCTCGTTGTAGGTCGGAAGAACGACCGAAACGTCCAAAGGTGTTCTTGGCATCGGGTTCCCTTTCGTTCGACACCCTGCGGGGACGCGCCTGGGCATCCGACGCGTTACTCGAACACCACCATCTGGTGTCCGTCGACCTTCGGCACGCTCAGGCTCATCCCGCCCCCGGTGAACTCGGACGGGAGCAGTCGCCGAAGCCCTACTTCGCCCGCATCTACACCCCGAGCGGCTGGCCCTCACTTTCGCCGTCCGCGCCAAATGGTGAGTCTTCGGGGGCAGCCGCCACTGGTTTTCTAGCGTATACCGCGAGAAGCGACCAGAATGTTGCGGTGGTGTTGACGAAAAGCAAGCCAAGTGCAGCACATAGCAGGTAGTACGCGCGCTGGGCACGCCGCCGCTCAGCATCGTGCCGCAGCATAGCCATACTGAAGTTGAAGCCCTCCTTGCCCCGCCCGA
The DNA here is from genome assembly GCA_964639345.1 of uncultured candidatus Brocadiaceae bacterium. Taxonomy (GTDB): domain Bacteria; phylum Planctomycetota; class Brocadiia; order SM23-32; family SM23-32; genus CAZHPE01. The sequence continues at coordinate 736 of CAZXDF010000027.1, forward strand.
TCCCGAACAAATCTGCATCAGGATCGCCTTCCATCTCTGCGAGGTCCTCCCGGAGCGTTTCGAGCATAATCTCGCCAATGTCCCCGATCCCACCCCTGGGCGGCAACAGTACACGCCAGGAAACGAACAGGGCGCAGAATATCACTACGTTCAACGTCGCCAACACCTTCACCGCTCGATCTGACATTGCAATGCCTCCCCGACGAAAATGAAAGCGAGCGCCCTCATTTGCGCGCCCCGACACATCTCAGATTGCGGTTACGTCATTTCGTTCATCATCTGCGTTTATCAGCGTGAATCTGCGGGCGATTCTTGCCCTTACCGCCGTGCAGAGGCGTGTGAAGGTGGCACGCGTGCCACTTTCGACAGCAGATGGGGCAGGGAATGCTCCGGCGCGTTAACCCGGCGGAGGAGTCCGCAGGAGCTCCAGAACTTCCTCCACCGACGCGGGCGGGGTAGGGGGGCCGGCCTGCAACTTCTGCTCTATCAAGGAGAGCGGCGTAAGGCCGGACTTGTCGGCGGCATCTACCTGGGCGCCCCTCGCCACCAGGATCTCGGCCACGCCCTTGTGCACGTGCCCGACGGCGCCGTGCAGGGGAGTGCGGCCCGTGGCAGTGCGGGCCTCCAGCTCCGCGCCCCCGTCCAGCAGCAGTCCCACCACCTCGCGCTGGCCGTAGGCGGCCGCCCAGTGCAGGGGGGCCCAGCCTTGTTCATCCTGCGCGTCCGGGTCGGCGCCCCGCTCGATGAGCAGCCCCACAACGTCCCGGTGGCCGAAGAAAGCCGCCAGGTGCAGCGGCGTCAGGCCTTCACGGTCGCGTACCATCGGATTGGCCTGCGCGTCCATCAGCGCCCGGGCCGCCTCGGGCGAGCCGCACTGGGCCGCCGCGTGCAAGGGGGTTCGCTCGTCGTCGTCCCGCAGGCCGGCCAGGTCGGGGTTCGACTCCAGAAGCTCCTTCACTCGGCCGGCCCCGCCGCGGGCGGACGGCGTGAAGATATCCTTCTCCGGGGCCTCGGCGGCGTAGGATCGCTCCGGCCCTTCCAGCGCTTCGTGCCGCTCCTCCTCGCTCATCTGCACCCACTGCGCGACCGGCACCCGTGCCCGCCACGCGTCCCGGTTCAGCACGAACTTCCTGCGCTCAGGCGACCATTCCAGGAACGGCTTCTTCGCCTCCCACCACAGGCGGAACGCCCGCAGGTTCTCGTCCCGAACCTCCGGCAGTTCCGCAGCGAGGACGGCGACCGACATTGCTTCCCGCGGATCGCCGACGATGGCATAGCTCAAGGCCTCGGGCGCATCCTCGACCAGGAGGGGTCCGAAGACCTCCGCCGTGCCTTCGATAAGGGCACGCCCCGCGCCGAAGGCCGTATCGCACAGCCTGGCAACCGCCGTCTCGTCCCCCGGGCCCGGGTCTACCGCCAGCTCGACGTCCTCGATGAGGTTGTCGATCGCCAGAGACAGGCCCTCGCTGGACTCGGTGGTGAATGCCCAGCCCGAAAGCGCGCGCCGCACGGAAAGGACGGGCCGACGGGCGGACCGGAACGCCTTCTTGAACTGGGAGAGCGATTCCTCCGGGAAGCACCGCAGGACGTTCAGGGCCGCGCGGCGGCGCTCCAGATCCGTGCCGTTGTCGAACTTGCTCATCGACAGGAGCACCGCGTCCTGCTCCGCGCCTTCAAACAGGGACCGGACATGTTCGCCCAGGCCCTCATTGAACTCTGCGAAAGCGCCGATTTCGCGGAGGCCTTTTTCCAGGTGCAGCCGGTGGCGCAGGCGGGGCAGCCCGACCACGAGGCACACCAGCCCCGATCCCAGGACTGTGAATATGATGGTGTTCCTGACGTCCTGTCTCATGCTGCTCCCCTCGGCGCATGGAGCGTTCTTGGGCGCGTCAGACGTTCACAAATCCAAATCAGACTGTACGCGCGGAAGCAGTCGCACAGAGGTCAGAACATATTGGGTAGCATATACATATAGGGGCAAGCCAGGGGTTTGTCAACACTTAATTCGGGGAATTGTCGGGACCGCCTCATCGGCTGGCGGGAGGCCGAGTCAGCGGCAGAGGGCTGGAGGACCTCCTTTCGCGGGGGCGGATGAAGTGTTCTCAACGCTGAAGACGCCCCCGGAAGTGCGAGGCCAGGGCAGCCTCTTTGGCCTGCTGGTCGGCCCGGCTGCGCGCCTCAACCCAGAGGCGCGCCAGCGGCTCCGTGCATGAGGGGCGGACGCAGAACCAGTAGTCCGCGTAGTCGACGCGGACGCCGTCGGACCGCTCGATGTCTTCCGGGCCGCAATGGCGCACGACCTTCCAGTCGATCTCGCACATGATCTCCCGCGGCTCAGGGAACATCTCAAGGCCCGCAAGCGCGACCGCCCGGCACACCTCCGCGGCCCGATCCTTCCGCTCGAACGGGAAGCCCACCCACCTCTCGGGCTCGACCCAGGGGCCGGGCAGGCCCTCCGCCAGGGCCTCCAGGCGCCCCTCGGCGGCCATGTGCAGGATGTGCAGGGTGGTGATGAGGGAGCTTTCGCAGCAGAAGAATTCGCGGTAGAAATAGTGCCCGGACTGTTCTCCGGCGAAACCCAATGAAGGATCGCCCTGCATGATGCGCCTGATCTTGGCATGGCCCACCGGCACCATCAGCGGCTCGATCCCGCGCTCGCGGAAATGCTCGAGCGCCCCGCGACGGATCATCATGTTCACGGCGAACCCCCCGCCCCGCCCGCCGAGCAGACGCTCCACCATGGCCACAATCACCTCGCTTCCGTCCAGGATGTGGCCGTTGCGCAGCACCGCCGCCACGCGGTCGGCGTCCCCGTCGTAGGCCAGGCCCAGGTCCGCCCCCTCAGAGAGCACGCGCTCTCTGAGCGCCGTCAGGTTCTCTAGCTTGCTGGGATCGGGGAGATGGTCCGGGAACCGGCCGTCCGGCTCGAAGTTCATGCGAATCGGTTCGATGCCGGTGGCCTCCGCCAGCCGGCCCCAGAGCAGTCCGCCCACGCCGCTGCCAGGGTCCACCACCACCTTGAGCCCCCGGGCCTCGGGCGTGCCGGCAACCCGGAGGGCGAGGTCGATGTATTCGTCCTCGACCGCGACGGTCTTCTCCGGGACCTCCCAATGCGCCCGACGTGGTGGAGAGGCCCCTTTCATCCAGCGGGGTAGGGCGGCCACGGCGCTGCGCTCGCCCAGAAGCAGCGCGCCCGGAGCGACGATCTTGAAACCGTTGAACTCCGCTGGATTGTGGCTGGCCGTCACCATTACGCCCAGCTCTCCGTCGCCGGCCTCGCCCATAACGTGGTAGAGCAACTCCAGCGCGGCGAGGTCAAGCGTGCGAACCTCGGCCCCCTCCTGCATCAGCCCGGCCGCAGTCGCGGCGTAGAGCGTCGGCGAGCTCGCACGGCCGTCCCGCGCGAGCGTCACGCGCTTCGCGCCCAGCACCCGCGCCAGCCCCCGGCCCAGGACGAACGCGAAATCCTCGTTCAACTGCTCGGGGTAGGTCCCGCGGATGTCGCTGGTCATGAATACGCTTTCGTCGAACTGCACGATCATTCCCTCTGCACTGAGCGATTGCGTCCCGCGCGCCC
>CAZXDF010000028.1:0-4773 GCA_964639345.1 uncultured candidatus Brocadiaceae bacterium
TGCATGGCGCGCCCGGCAGGACTCGAACCTGCAACCGTCGGATTCGAAGTCCGCTACTCTATCCAATTGAGCTACGGGCGCGCGTGCGTGCAGTGAGCCGCTCGAATCCGCCGCTCCACTATACCGCGCACCGGGGGCTGCTTCAACCCCCATGGCATGCGCACCACGGGGGGATGGGCGGCGTGCGGGGGGGGCCTCACCGGGGAATTGCGCGCGTGCTCAGGTCGCTCACGGGCGGTAAAGGAAGCGCCTGGCCAGGATGGTGGCGTGCATCTGATGCTGGGTCACGTCGATCCGCAGGACGGGATCGTCGGCCGCGTTCATGACCCCGCCGACGGCCAGCGCGTCGCTGGTGCGGTGTTTCTTCAGGTACTTGTTCGGCATGGGTCCGCCGACCTGCCACGCGATCAGCTTGGCGAGCCCTGCGTCGATGGCCCGCCCGATCTTCTCCGCGGCTTCCTCGCGTCCGGTCAGCCGCGCAAGCTCCCACGCCACGGCCAGCCCTTCGTGCGCGTAGCCCGTGTTGCGGCGCCGGGACAGCATCTTGTGCACGTCGATCATCCAATACGCCATGTAGATCACGCGTCCGGCGAACTCGTCCACCCCCGGCCAGTCGGACGTGTATAGCTCGTAGTAGGCCATCGAGCCCCACTGGTAGAAGCCCTTCGTCGTGTCGCTGTCGGGGTCCCTTTCGAGCGCACCCTGAATGTTGTTGCGATACATCTGCTCCGCCGACTGGAGTGTGAGCCTCTTGAGCCCCGTGTGGCCGGAGTACTTGGCTGCCTTCACCATGAGGAGCAGGGCCTCGCCATCGCTGTACGGCGATGCCCTGCCCATCCCCTGGCCGTCTGTAAGCTGATACTGTCGGTGGAAATGGCCGTCCGCCATGCGAAGAGAAACGACGAACCCCATGTACTCGGCCAGGTCCGCCTTGTAGTCTTCTGCAGACGGCACAGCCCAGCCGGCCCGGAGGAAATCGACCAGCGTCAACGCCACCAGGGCCACCGTGCCCGTGTTGCCGATGGCGCTGCCGGGATAGACGATGTAGCGGCGCCCCCCGGGCGTAAGCTGCGAGCACTCCTTGAAGAACTCCAGCCCTTTCATGATCGCCCGGGCGGTCTCCTCCGAAGGGCTGTCATGATGCAGGAGGGCCAGGCCCCACAGCGCGCCCGCCTGTCGCACGTCATTGTCGTCGCGGATCTGCCGGCGCTGGACGAAGTCATACTCGTAGACGAAGTTCCCCTCCGGCCTCTGGCTGCTCAGCATGTACTGGCGGCCCAGGACCAGGGACCGGTCGAGCGCCTCGCGCGTGAGGACGGCCCCGTCAAAGGGGGGTTGCGACTGGGATACGGGTTGGACTTCACCTTCCCCGCCCCACGGCCAGAGCGAGCAGGAGCATGAAGCCAGCACGGTCAGCGCCGCACCGACCGAACATGCCCCTCGCACTATCGCCTGCCGGTTCGTTCCCGTCGGCAACACTCTGCCCTCTCTCCCAGGGGCGCAGAACGCCGCTGCAACACGCGCCCATGCGCCTGCGGCCGGGCGCATGGGATTTGGAACTGGCACTGTACGCCATGGCACCCGGGCTGTCAACTACGTGGCCCGCGCGGACTTTCCGTCATAGCGGCCGAACACGGGACCGGGCGTGGGCCTATGACGTGCTGCGGCCCGGGCGGTTTTCACTTGCCGTCGAGCGCGGACATGGTATGTTGGGCAGCGTTGCAAGGGAATTGGCCGGACCTTCCAGAAAGGGGCCGCGCCATCGACGGGTGAAGGAGCCAGGCGGTTGAGTAGGTATGAGTTCCGGCTGCTGAGGACGCCTCTGCCGGCGGACGGCCGCCTTGGCCTCGAAGACCTGCTGGGGCACAAGGGGGAACCGTGGATGGAGGACATCCGCTGGCGCATGGACCGTGCAGGGGGCGATCTGTTCGCCGTGGCGTGCGCGGGCGGCCGCGCGGTGGCAAATTGCTGGCTGGGACGTTCCGCGCGCTGCCCGGGGGTGGCGGTCCTGGGTCATGTGTTCACAGCCCCGCACCATCGCCGCCGTGGCCTCGCAGGCCGCCTTCTGAAGATGGTGCTGGATGAGTTCTCACGCGCCGAAGGGCGCTGGGTGATGCTGGGCGCGGGGGACCCGGCGGCCATACGGCTCTACGAACGGGTGGGGTTCGGCCCGCTGATGGCGGGACCGAATGAGGGGGATCTCACGATGTTGCGCCCTGCCGACCCGGCGGCCCTGCGCGCAGAGTATGCCGGGACCACGAGAGACTGGACGGTGGAGGTCCTCGGGCGCGAGCACTACCCGTCAGTCTGCCTGCTGCTATGCGTTGGCGAAGGGAACGCGAAGCTCCCGTCCTGCGGAATCGACCGCGGCACCGAGGCGGAGGAGCGGCTTCTGCACGCGCTCGATGCGCAGAACAGGGGCGAGCATGAACTCTACGCAATGGTCGAGGGCGGGAGGGGACGGGTTCGCGCCATTGCCCGCGCGGCGGAGGGGAGACTTGAACTCTACGCGCCGGGGTTGGGCGAGGATGACGCGGCGGCTTTCCACGCGGCGGCGGCCGCGATGTGGGCAGAGAACGCTTGAGTCCCTGATTCCTGCTTCAGCCCCGAGCCGCAGGTCAGCCCGCCTCAGCCGCTCACGATGTTGAGGCGGCCGCCGGCTCTGACGGTCGCTTTGTCGCGCGGGCTGAGCTCGCACGCGGCCTCGAATGTGAAGCCCCGCGTCCTGTCCTCGACCACCATTCGCCCTGCCTCGAGGCCCGCAGCGATGTCGCGGATGACCAGTGCGTCGCCCTGGCTCACGCGCTCGTAATCGGCCGGGTCGGTGAAGGTGAGCGGAAGGATGCCGAAGTTGACCAGGTTGGCCCTGTGGATGCGTGCGAAGCTCGTTGCCAACACGGCAATCACGCCCAGGTGCATGGGCGCGAGGGCGGCATGTTCCCGGCTCGAGCCCTGACCGTAATTCCCGCCGCCCACGATGAACCCGCCGCCCGCCCGGCGCGCGCGCGCGGGGAACTCCGCGTCGACGCGCTCGAAGACATGCTCGCTGATGGCGGGGATGTTGGAGCGCAGCGGCAGGACCCTGCTCCCAGCGGGCATGATGTGGTCCGTGGTGATGTCATCGCCCACCTTGATGAGCACCGGCCCTTCGAGGCCCTCCGGCAGGGCGCCGCGCCGGGGGATTGGCCGGATGTTCGGGCCGCGCAGGACCTCCACCGACGAGCCGTCCTCTGGCGGCGGAACGATCAGGTTGTCGCAGGCCGGGTAGGCGACGGGCTCTTCGACCCGGGGCGCGTCGCCGAGCGTGCGCGGGTCGGTGATCTCGCCGCTCAAGGCGGCGGCGACCGCCGTCTCGACGCTGCACAGGTAGCACCGGGCGTCCGGCGTGCCGGTGCGGCCCTCGAAGTTGCGGTTGAACGTCCGCAGGGTCACTGCTCCCGAGCACGGCGCCTGGCCCATGCCGATGCAGGGCCCGCAGGCAAGCTCAAGCATGCGCGCGCCCGCCTCCACGATGTCGCCCAGCACGCCCCGGCGCGCGACCACGTCAAGAACCCGCACTGAACCCGGCGACAATACCACGCTCACCCGCGGGTCAACCCGGTGCCCAGCCAGCAGCGATCCGGCGGTGGCAAGGTCGCGGTACGACGAGTTTGTGCAGCTTCCGAGGCAGACCTGGTCGACCCGCGTGCCGGCCACCTCGCCGACCGGCACCACGTTGTCCGGGCTGTGTGGGCAGGCGATAAGCGGCTCGAGACGCGAAAGGTCAAGCTCGATAGTCTCCTCGTATCGGGCATCCACATCGGGTGCCTCAGGCGCGAAGTCTCCCTCGCGGCCCTGCGCCCTGAACCATCGGCGAGTCACCTCGTCTGCGGGGAAGATGCTGGTGGTGGCGCCAAGCTCGGCGCCCATATTGGCGATGGTGGCGCGTTGCGGCACGCTCAGCGTCCCGACGCCGGGCCCGTCGTACTCGAACACCTTCCCCACGCCCCCCTTCACGCTCAGGCGCCGCAGCAGCTCCAGGATCACGTCCTTCGCGCTTACCCACGGAGGCAGCGTCCCGGTCAGGATCACGCGCGCCACGCGCGGCCCGGTCAGGTAGAACGGCGAGCCCGCCATCGCGCAGGCCACGTCCAGCCCGCCCGCGCCGATCGCTATCATGCCCAGCGCGCCGCACGTGGGCGTATGGCTATCGCTGCCGAGGAGCGTGCGGCCGGGCCTGCCGAACCGCTCCAGGTGAACCTGGTGGCAGATCCCGCCCCCCGGACGGCTGAACACGATGCCGTAGCGCGCCGCGACGCTCGCCAGGTAACGGTGGTCGTCGGCGTTGCGGGAATCCGCCTGGAGCGTGTTGTGATCCACGTAGCTGACCGAGAGTTCGGTGCGCACCCGGCCCACGCCCATCGCCTCGAACTCCAGGTAGGCCACGGTACCCGTGGCGTCCTGGGTCAGGGTCTGGTCCACCCGGATGCCGAAGTCCTCGCCCGGCCCGGCGGTGCCCTCCACGCAGTGGGCTTTGAGGATTCTGTAAGTCAGGCTATCGCCCATCGAAGAGTCTCGCCTCCGTCTACGGTTCATGCAATGTCGGCCGTGGGCCCTCGCCGCTGCAAACGCGGGACGCCAGCGGGCCCGGCCATCACTCGCTGCGGTAGGGAGCGTGGTGCCAGAGGTGGGATTCGAACCCACACGGCACTGTAAGTCCTTGCTTGATAACCTAGTGCCTTTCCTGATCAATACTTAGAACAGGCGTCAAGATACGCGCTATGCTACGGATAG
>CAZXDF010000029.1:0-7225 GCA_964639345.1 uncultured candidatus Brocadiaceae bacterium
GCGTGCGCGCTGTGCGAGCTGGAGGTGCTGGCGGAATCGCTCGGTTACTAGGTGCTCATCGCCGAGGGTACGCCGGCCGTTGTCCAGGTCGCGCTCAGCGGCCGACGCGACGCGATCCTCGGCGTGGCGTGCCTCGACTCCCTGGAAGAGGCGTTCGCCCGCGTGGTCGAGCTGGGCATGCCGCACGCGGCCGTTCCGCTCCTGTGCAACGGCTGTGCCGGCACCGTGGCGGAGCTTGATCTCATTCGCACGTGGATGAACCTGCATTCGGGTCCCGCAGCCGTGCGCACGCGCAGCTATGTGGGCCTGCTGCGGACTGCGGAGGCGCTGTTTGAGGCGGAGGAGTTGGAGGAGCTCCTGGCCGGGCAACTGGCAGTGGCCGGCGCGGGCCAGCCTGGCGCGGAGCAACGCGTTACGGAGCTGAACCCGCTGGCTGCGACCGAGGCCATCGCCTTTGAGTGGCTTCGCCACGGGGGCAAGCGCTTCCGCCCGTTCATCACGCTGGCGAGCTTCGCCGCGCTGGCGTATGGAAGGGACGCGCTCATGCCCGGGGCGGACCTGTCCCGTTCGTTCCCCGCATCGGTCAAGCGCGTCGCGCTGGCAATCGAAGCGTTCCACAAAGCATCCCTCATTCACGACGATATTGCGGACGGCGACTCGCACCGTTACGGCCGTGAGACACTTCATCTGCGCTACGGGCTGCCCACGGCGCTGAACGTGGGAGATTACCTCGTCGGGCTGGGCTATCGGCTGATCACTTCGACGGGCGACGACCTCGGTGCAGACTGCACCGGGGCCATACTGGCACGGCTTTCCGACGCGCACGTGAAGCTGTGCCGGGGCCAAGGCGCCGAACTCCTCTGGCGCGAAAGGGAGCCCCGGTCCATGCGGCCCGGTGATGCGCAGGCCGTCTACGGGCTCAAGACGGCGCCCGCCTTCGAGGCCGCCATGTATGCCGGCATCCGCATGGCAGGCGCCGGCATCCTGAAGGGCGGCAAGCTGGCGTGCGATTGCGAACTCCCCGACCCCGGCGCCCTTCGCTCCTTCAGCCGCTACCTCGGGACCGCTTACCAGGTGCTGAACGACCTCAACGATTGGGAGGGCGACAGCAGCAATAAGGTGGTCGCAGGGCAGGACTGTCTTTCCGCAAGGCCGACCATTCTGCGGGCCTTCGCCCTCGCGGCCGGCGACGAGGCGAGCAATCGGGAGCTTCTCGACATCGTGGTTTCCGACATGACGGAGGAGGAGAAGATCCGGCTCATGCGCGAGGTCTATCAAGCCCGGGGCGTGTTTGAGAAGGCCCGCCAACTGGTGCAGAAATATCGGACGCGCGCGCAGGCCGAGGCAGACCGCATGGCGTCGGACGATTTGCGCGAGTTGATGCATTTCGTCGTGGCGACGGCCCTATGAACCCCACCGGATCGGGTCCCTATCAGTCGAGCCTGGCGCTTCAGCTCAAGATGGGCCTGGGGCGTATTCCGCATCGGTTTCGCCTGCGGCAGGCCAGGTACATCATCCGCCGCCAGAACGCCGACGGGGGATTCCCGGGACGGCGGGGCCCGTCCGATCCCTACTACACCAGCTTCGCCTTGCGCGGCGCAGAGCTGTTGGACGTAGAGAACCCAGCGGAGCTTTGGTCCGGGGCCGCCGCGTACTTGCGTGGCCTGGGCCCAGTGGCGAGGGACATCGTCGAGTGCTTTTGCGCCCTGCACATCCGGGACCTGGTGGAGCGCAACGGCTGCCGGGTGTGGACCGGGCCCGCCGAGACGGACGCCCTTCTTGGCCTGAAGCACGTGCTGCAAAGCTACCGCGCGCCGGAAGGCGGCTACGCCAAGACGGCCGGGGGTCCGGCGAGCCTCTACCACAGCTTTCTGGCGGCGCTGAGCTGCGAGCTGGCCGGTTGGCCGCCCCCACAGAGCGAAGAAATCAGGGCGCTGGTGGAGCGGCGGCAGTGCGCGGGAGGCGGGTCCTCGGATGTGGCCGAGGGACCGGATGCCGAGCAGGGCCGCATCAATCCGACGGCCGCAGCGGTCGGGTTGCTGGCCCTGAGCGGCGGTCCTGACGCGCGCCCGGGCATGGGAACCGTCGAATTCGTCGCCTCAATGCAGCGGCCCGACGGCGGGTTCGGCGCGCATCGTCGGGTGCCAGTGTCGGACCTTATGTCCACTTTCACGGCCCTCGTCACGCTTGCCGAGGGGGACGCAATGGGGCGGGTCAACATGGCTTCGGTCGGGCGTTTCGTGAAGGCCCTTGCCGGGCCGGACGGGGGCTTTCGCGGCACTACTCTGGATGATGCGACTGACCTGGAATACACGTATTACGGATTGGGCGCTCTTGGGCTTCTCGGCCTGCAACTGGCGCAGTCTGGAGAGGGCTGACGTCGCCGCTGGGTCCGGTAATGCGCGGGCGCAGTTGCGGTTCCACAACGAGGAGTTGGACTCGATCAACCCAGGCCGGCGGCGCAGGTCACCAGGGGCAGATCGTTCATCGTCACCAGTCCCGGCGGGGCTGCCACCACCCGGCGGGCGGCGTTCACCACCATGGCCGCCGTGCCGATGTCGCCGTGGGTCCCACCCCTTATGACGATTTCCATCTTCGGGGTTCCCTCGATGTAGACGGCCTCGTAGGACTCGCCGGCTCCCAGAGAGGCCTGGAAGTCGAGCGTTATCAATTCCCGGCCCTGCCGGAGGCCGCGACCGATCTGCTTCACTCCGGCCGCCTGCCCCGGCTTCACAGCTATGTATTCGCTCCGCACTTCCCTCTCGGCCATTATCGGCTCTATTTCATCCCTGATATCGTCCAGCTCCCATCCCAGCCCGGCGGCGATCATCGCAATGGATTCCGCCAGGCCGACGTGGCGCAAGGTCCCGGCAGCCACGAGCTTGCTGAACTCCTTCAACGTGCAGCCCGCCCCTATCTTCTTCTGAAATGGCAGGCGGCGCGCAGATGCATCCTGTATCCTGACCACCCTGACCCGTTTAACCTCCTGGCATACCGCCGTCATGGCCAGAGGCCAGGTGTCCATTAGGAACCCCGGGTTTATTCCCGTACCCAGAACGGTGACATTATGCTCCCTGGCCAGTTTGTCGATTTTGGCCGACAGCTTGGGCCATTTCGGCCGGGGAAACGACAACTCCTCGGTGGTTGACACGATATTCGCGCCGGCGAGCACTATCCTGGTCAGTTGTTCGTGGACCAGGGCAAATGAGGAACTCGTCGTGTGGAACACGATCTCCGGCCTGGCCCGGGACAGGACGGCATCGACGTCGTTGGAAATGATGACTCCGAGCGGCTCGTCCAGCCCCGCCATCTCGCCCAGGTCCTGCCCCACCTTATCCTCGTCGATATCGATCGCGCCGGCCAGCTCTATGCCACTGCGCTGGGAGGCCAACCTGGCGATGCCACAGCCCACCGGGCCGCACCCGAATTGGACAGCACGGATTCTTGCCATTTGCGCTCGCCTTCCGGCGACTTCGATTGTCGCCCCGATGAAATCCGAACCGCGTCAGACCACGCCCTCCGCCGCCATATCGCCAAGGGCCGCGCCGAAGGCCTCTATGGTCCGGTCGATGTCCTCGTCGGTATGCACTGCGGACACCCAGCCGATTGCGCCCCTGAGCAGGCTCACGCCGCTCAGCAGCAGGCACCGGTTCAGAGCATGGACCGTCTCAGGAGGCATGGACTTGGCGGCATCCAGGCAAACCGTCCTATCGCACTTCCTGCACTTGCCGAAATACAGATGAATCACCGAGCTGCTGTTGTAGACGCAGCCCTCGATGCCCCGTTCCTCGATCTTGCGGTTCATGCCGTCCGCCAGCCTGATGGCAGAGGTCTCCGCGGTCTTCTGAACCTCTCCCTGGGCGACGATCTTGAGCATGGCCACTCCCGCCGCGGAGTTCAGCGGGTTGGCGTTCCAGGTGCCGGGATGGACCACGCGACGGTTGCGGTTCCATTCCGCCTCCCCGGGCCTTATCTTCAGCCGGTCCATAACGCCGGCCCGGCCCGCTACAGCGGCGCCCCCGCCAAGCCCGCCGCACACGATCTTGCCCAGACTGCTCAGGTCCGGCGTAACCCCCACCGTGGCCTGGTAGCCGCCGGGCGACCAGCGAAAGCCGCTGATAACCTCGTCAATGACCAGCAATGTCCCATACCTCTCGGTCAACCGGCGCGCGAGCTGCACGAGCTCCGGCGGCACGTGTATGCCGCCGGCTTTGGCTCCGCCGCCTTCAATGAACAAGGCGGCGGCCTCCCTCTTCTTCAGCACCTTCTCCATGGCTGCGGCATCGTTGCAGGGGATGACCACTGTTCCTTCCGACACCGCGTCCATGTAGAAGGGCGGGAGGCGGCCGGCTATCGGTTCATCGAAGGGAGCCACCACCCCGACGTGCATATGGTCCGACCAGCCGAAGAAATGCTGGGCGAACTTGATGATCTTATGCCTCCCGGTGTAGGCGCGGGCGAGCTGGGTGATCAACGTGTTGGCTTCGGTGCCCGACAACACAAACTCCACCCTCTCCGCAGCCGGGACCATCCCGCAAATCAGTTCGGCCCACTCGACGGCCGCCTCATTCTCAGTGCCGTAGTGGGTGCCTTTGACCACCTGCCGGGACACCGCCTCTACCAGCGCGGGATGAGCATGTCCCAGCATCAGGCTGCCATGGCCCATGGAGTAGTCGATGTACTCGTTGCCATCCACATCCCATTTGCGCGACCCCATGGCCCGCGAGGTGTAGATCGGGAACGGGAGGGCAAAGCGAGCGTCGTGGTGGACGCCCCGGCTGACGCGCAGGGCCCTCTCCCACAGTTCTTTGGACCTTCGATGTGTCGCTACGAATCGGTCTATCCCATCCGCCTGCATTCTAAATCCAAGCCTCCGTTCTCCCCTGTTTCGCCGGACTGAATCCGCCCCATGACGTCGAGACTTCCCGGCCGCCACAGCGTCGATGGCGTTCCTGCTGAGGGGGGGCCAGTCTATGCCCGCTGCCGGCATCTGTCAACATTCCCCTGCGCATCGCCGCGCGTAGTCGTACCATCTCGATCGCCTCGGGCCGCGGCTCGGCCTGTAGAGCGCAACGAGCGTCTCACGTGGGATACGACACATGCGGCGCTCAAGGGGAGAGATGCTGAACGGGATCGCCCGCTGCGTGAACCTGCCCTTCAACGGCGCCGCCGGGAACAGTACGGGCTACAGATGGCCACCGGGGGGCACCGGCCAACAGGCCCATAAAGATGAGAAGCGAACACCGTTCCCCATTGCGTCGGAAGCGGTTCGCTTCTATCCTGCGCCGGATTGTTGGCGTTGGAGGCCGACTCAGGCAGCCAGACCCTCGTATCTGGCAGACGCGGCTTTCTGGGCCCCTACGCGCGCGGAGTTCACCTCGTCGAAATTCGCCTCGTAAAGCGATACGATGTCGGCGTCGAGGCCGGACCCGCCGGCCGAGTTTCGCAGGACGTCGAGCGCCCGATCCTGGGCCATGCCCTCCCTGTAGGGACGGTCCTCTGTGACGGCCGTAGCCGTGTCCGCCACCGCCATTACCCGGGATCCCAGCGGCATATCTTCACCGCTGATGTGAAAGGGATAGCCCGCCCCATCGAGGCGCTCGTGATGCCAGGCGGCCCAGGGGTTGATAGTCTGCAGGGCGCTTATGCCCTCGAGGACGCGATAGGTGTAGAAAGTGTGTGCCCTGATGACGTTGAACTCGGCGTGGCTCAACTTCCCCGGCTTCTCAAGGATGCTCTCGGGTACTGCCAGTTTGCCCAGGTCGTGAAGGAGCCCGGCGCAGCGCATCAGTTGGCATTCCCCGGGCGAGAAACCGGCCAGGCGGCCCAGCGACTCCGCAGTGGCTGCGACGCCGCTGGAGTGGGTGGCCGTGAACCGGCTGCGGAAATCTATGAGCCCCGCGAACAACTGCGCCAGGCTCAACAGGCCCTGCATGTCCAGTTGAACCGTCGGCAGCCGGGCCTCGTGCCACCAAGTCCTTCCGGGCAGGACCGAGACGCCGTCCAGCCAGAACCCCTCCCTTGAGGCGAGGCCCTCGACAATGTCCACCAACTGCGGCATGAACATCCTTCCGGCGTTCTCCTTGATCACCTCCAGAATCTCGGGGACCTGACTGAGAATCTCGCGCTTTGTGTCCATGAGCACAGCCACGCGATCCGCCAGATGAACGATGTGGCAGGACGTCGGCACGGCCTCGCCGTCCCGCTCCATCCCCCGGCCCTCCTCCCACAGCACGTGGTGATGCCGCACAGTGTCCGCTATCCCGGTGAAGTGATCGAACTCCCTAACAGCCCGTGGTAGAAGTCTCCGTACGCCCCTGAGCCGGCAAACAGGCCCGCTGAGAGTGCCGAATTCGGGCTTCTCGGCCGGCCGAAGAAGGCCTCGAAGCGTAAGAAACCACTTTCGCCACGGGCTGCTAAGGAGCAGGAAGCCGATTTCGGCATGCCTCTGTACGTCCTGGACCCCGAAACTGCTTTCGAACGCCATGGCGCGCAGCCTCTCCTGAAGGGCCAGAGCGCCGCAATCGTGCAGCGCGCCGGCCAGCGCCAGGTCTCCTTGTTCCTTCGACGACAGCCCCAATTCCCTGCCGATCTCGAGAGCGATGTACCCTACCTGCTTGTGGTGATTCACGACATCCGGACTCACCAAATCGATAGCACTCGACAATGACGCAACAAGATCCGCCAGCATGACATCGGGTTCGTTTCTCATCTTGCCCTGACCTCCTTCGAATGGTCGCAGTACTACATGCTGTCCTGCAGAGGCGCAATCTGACTGTACTTACGTACTATATCTCATAACCCGCCTTAACGTCGGGCGAACATGATAAGACCACCCATGTACGACCCCTTTTGCTCTTCCGAGATCTAGTCCAACAGGTCTCAGTCTACCGCGCTACCGCGCCTTGCTACCTTCGTCAACCCATGACATCCCTGCATCTTGAGGGAAAGACGCTTGACACCTCGGATCGGGACACGGTAAGCTGGCATGAGAGGGATGGAAGTAGCAGTAGCCACCATGTGAAGCTCTGCGCGGGAACGCGCTACGGGTGCAAGGCGCTCGCCCAACTGGCAGAAGCCTACCCCGGTGCGACACGGTTCGTGTGGCGCCTACCTGACCCCTTCCCCGAGAATTGATCCAGGAGTTGTGAGAGGATCCATACGGCAATAGTCCGGAAAGGATTCTCAGATGAAGAAACGGCATAGTGCAGAGCAGGTAGTGGTG
>CAZXDF010000030.1:0-7767 GCA_964639345.1 uncultured candidatus Brocadiaceae bacterium
GCCGGGGGTGTCAGAAGTGCCATGCGGCCGGGCGAGACGCCCGGCCTACCCAAACAGTGAGAAGGCGAGAACGGCTTTTCAACAGAGCAAGGCTCTAACAGAATGAACCGCAGAACTCGCAGAGGCCGGAGAGAGACGCTCCGGCTACCCGCTGGACTTTTGCGTTTCTTTCGCAAAGTTCAATAGTGGAAGCTGCACAAGAAAAGCCCTTATGGGTGCCAGCCTACTCCGCCGAAGCAGCTTGGGCTGCGAAGGCCGGACGGGCCAAGGGGAAGGCAAAGCCTTGCCCGTGCCCGAGGGCGCTGTGGAACGCACGGACAAGCCTGATGGCTTGGTCCGTGGCACATCCACAACAGGAGGCGCGCCTTTCCACGGCCTTCGCCTCACGGTGCAGGCATCGGCTCGAATTCAAATTCAAATTCTGGCGGCAGCCCGTCAGATGGGGGCGCCATCTCTGCTGCCATCGCGGCGAAACCCGCCACCATGACCCTGATTTCCTCGGCTGGAACCACGATCACCACGCCAAGGTCCGTCCCCGAGACGCCGCAGCTGCCGATGATCCCGGGGCCATCCTCGAACTCGGGCGTCGACGTCCCCATTGGCAGCACCATGCCTGCGACCACATCCATCACCGCCGTCACGAACCCCGGCAGGCGAAGGAAGAAGACGCACTGAGGCTCCGCCGGCAGCGCCTCCAGCGCCTTGCGGAAGGTCTCAGAATCCGGCAGCGTCTCTTGATCGCCATCGATGACGGCCTTGAGCGCCTCGAGCGAGTCCTGCCGGCCCATGGCCATGACGAAGTCCTCGCCCAGCGCGGCCATGTGTCCCTTGACGCCCTCGCCCAAGAACATCTGCAGCACCATGATGGTCTGCAACGCCTGCGGGTCGCTCGGGTCGAGGGCGTCC
The DNA here is from genome assembly GCA_964639345.1 of uncultured candidatus Brocadiaceae bacterium. Classification (GTDB taxonomy): domain Bacteria; phylum Planctomycetota; class Brocadiia; order SM23-32; family SM23-32; genus CAZHPE01. The sequence continues at coordinate 907 of CAZXDF010000030.1, forward strand.
ATGTCAGGGCTGATCGACCATTCGACAATCTCATGACCCCCGTAAGCCGTGCGCTCCGGACTGACCTCGGCTATCACCGGCGTGCCCATCGCTTGGTACTGGTCGTTGGCGATCTCGAACCAGGCGGCCATCTGGTCCTGCATCGATCTGGCCGCCTCAGCGTCCTTCATGCCGTAGACCACAATCCATTGCAGCAGCCCCTCGGGCAGCATTGCGAAGGCCATGCTGTCGCTCAGGTCGTTCAACCACTGCTCCATCATTTGCGCTTGCTGCCCGGTCGACTCGGCATCCTGCATCGTGGCCGCCAGGAGTCTGCTGTACCACTCGGCCAGAGTTCCCCAATGCGGCCCGAGATCGCCGACTCGTGTTGCCAGCGCCATGACGCCGTCCGCCGGCAGGTAACTCATCGTCTCGGGCAGGCCCCTGGGAACGGAGGCCAGGTACTGCGCCAGGGGCGTGTCCGACGCGGCGTCGAGCCTGGCGCGTATCCGGATTTCCTCCCCGTCTGCCGTCAGACGCATCCCGATGCCTTCGACCTGCTTTGCAAGGGCGATCGCACCATCCACTTCGATCTCCAGCACGGCCTTAGCCTGCTCAAGCTTGGCCTCGGTCCCCGGCATCATCGGCATCGAATCGAGCCACTCTCCCACGGCTTCGCGGGCCTTTGCCTCCAGCCCCATGGTGATCAGCGGTTCCCTGAGCTGCACGTAAACGGCCAGGCCACTCTTGCGGCCAAGCAGGGGCTCGTCCGTTATGTTGCCGTTCTGCAAGAGCGTGAGCGCCGCGGCGACGGCCGCCTCGCTGTCGCCCAGGCACACCATGTTGTAGTGACCACCCACGGCGTGGGTTATCCTCACGGTCGTCATGAACGCCGAAAAGTCCATGCGCTCCTCGGGGCTTGCCGCCGCGAACGCCTCGTTGTCGAACGCCTGGCCTTCCTCGACGAAGAGCGTGAGGCCGCCTTCCTCGGACTCCTTTTCCCACTGCTGACCCAGCGCGAGCAGATAGAGATCGACATCTGGGACACTGAACACACTCACAGCAGCCGGGACGCCTCCTTCGTTCAGCACCCCGATGATTCGCACCGGCTTGTCGACGTCTACCATGGACGAGTTCGGGATGGCCGCCAGAAGCGCCCCCGAGGGCATGGGCGGGACCGGCTCGTCACTGACGGCGCCAACAAAGGCCTCCAACCCATCCTGGAACCCGCGGAAATCAGCGACTTCCACGCAGGCCCACACTCCGGGCGGAAGCTGCGGCGCGCGCCGGCTTCCTTCCTGCGCGTTGACCGTGACGGCAAGCGCCAGCACTGCGAAGACGCACAACAGCAGTTTCCCTCTCATCGCGCATCGCTCCTATCTCTCGGATACCCCGGAACAGCGCCACCCTGTAACAACGCAGCACGCAACTGAGTCTAACCGCTCACGCCCCCCAACACAAGGGCTGCAATGAAGCGCCCGATGGCGGGACGGAAGGAATTGCCGCCGGTGTAACTTGCCGAGGCGGGGCGTGAGAGTTATGCTTGTGGCGGATGGGAGCGAGACTGGGCCGGGCCATTGGGGCCTGACGGCCGCTTGGGAGGGAATTGCGTCGTGCCGGACAGCATCCCACTTCTGGTCGATACCGACATCGGAACGGATGTCGATGATGCGGTGTGCCTGGCCTACGTGTTGGCGGAGCCCCGGTGCGAACTGCTGGGGATCTCGACGGTGAGCGGACAGGCCCGCGAGCGCGCCATGTTGGCGGACGCGGTTTGCCGCGCCGCCGGGCGGTCCGACGTGCCCATCTGGAGCGGGACGGATGATCCCCTGCTGGTGGACCAACGCCAGGGCTGCGCCCAGCAGGCCGAGGTGCTGTCCCGGTGGCCGCACCGGGAGGACTTCGTCCCCGGCGAGGTCGTGTCGCGGATGCACGAGATCATCCGCAGCCGTCCCGGCGAGGTCACGCTTCTGACCATCGGCCCGCTGACGAACGTGGCCCTGCTTTTCGCACTGGACCCTGAAGTGCCCCAGATGATCAAGCTACTGGTGATGATGGCGGGGAGGTTCTTCGACAGCGAAGGGCCGGAATGGAACGCCTCATGCGACCCCCATGCGACGGCCATCGTGTTCGGGGCCGACGTGCAGGAGGTGTGGGTGCATGGTCTGGACGTGACGCTCCAGTGCCGCATGTCGGCCGATGAATGTCGCCAGAGGCTTCGGGGCGGACCGCTGGAGGTGGTGGCGGAGATGGCCGAGGTCTGGTTCCGGCGCACCGAACATATCACCTTCCATGATCCGCTGGCGGGGGCCTGCATCTTTGAGCCGGAGATCTGCACCTATTGCCGCGGCACCATCGCCGTGGATGTGTGCGGGCCCGGCATGTTGGGCCGCACGATGCTGGAGGAGAGTCCGGGCGGTGCGCACAGGGTCGCTGACGGGGTGAACGCCGAACGGTTCTTCGAGCACTACTTCTCCACCGTCCAGCGGCTTGAGTGAGCGGCGGATTCGCCGCCTCGAGATGCGCAACCCGTTGCTGGAGCCTTGAAGCGGGGAGCAAGACATGAACGTGGCCGGCAACGTGCCTCCGCCAGAGTTCCCCTCGACCTTTTTGCCGGACGTCGCTCAGCTGGGCGGCGAGCTTGATACGCTGCGCCTCATCTTTGCGGGCGTGCTTTATGTCGCGGCCATGGCCGCCATCCTCTACTACATGATTCGCAAGCTGCCCCGGGCGGGCGACGCGAGCGCACCGGGGCCGTCCGACGAGGAGCCTGCCGGCCTGGACGACTCGGGGTCCGCCTGAAGCTCACGCAAGGGCGACGTAATTCGCTGACGGGGACAAGATGAGACTGAAAAAGGACCTCAGGCTGCACCACGTGTTCTGCATCGCCTCGGGGGCGATGATCAGCTCGGGGCTTTTCGTCCTGCCGGGGCTGGCGCACGCGCGGGCCGGGCCGGCCGTCGTGGTCTCTTACTTCCTGGCGGGGCTGCTGGCCCTGACCGGGATGCTGAGTCAGGCGGAGCTGGTCTCGGCCATGCCCAAGGCGGGGGGCACTTACTTCTACGTGACGCGCAGCATGGGCCCCGCCGTGGGGACGGTGGACGGGCTGCTGACGTGGTTCTCGCTCACGCTCAAGAGCGCGTTCGCGCTGATCGGCATGGCGGCCTTCCAGCAGGTTGCGCTCGGTGAGACGGCGCCGCCGCTCTCATTGATTGCCGCGCTGCTGTGCCTCGTGTTCATCGCGCTCAATGTGGTGGGGACGGGCGGAGCGGGCCGGGTGCAGGTGGCCCTCGTCGTGGGCATCCTGGTCGTCCTGGTGCTATACGTGGTGAAGGGCCTGCCGGCCGTGCAGGTTGAGAACTTCGAGGACCTCGCCCCGAACGGGGCGGCGGCGGTCCTGTCCACCGCAGGCTTCGTCTTCGTGGCCTACGGCGGGCTGCTGAAGGTCGCCAGCATGGCCGAGGAGGTCAAGGACCCCGCGCGAACCGTGCCGCTGGGCATGATCCTCAGCCTCGTGGTGGTTGGGGCGTTCTACATGCTTGTCGTTTCGGTGACCACGGGTGTGCTCGATCGCGAGACGCTGGACAAGTCCCTGACACCGATCTCCGACGGAGCGGCCGTCTTCATGGGGCCGTGGGGGGCCTTTCTGCTGACAGTGGCGGCGCTGCTCGCCTTCGTGTCCACGGCCAACGCCGGCATTATGGCCGCCTCCCGCTACCCGATGGCAATGAGCCGGGACGGATTGCTGCCGGAGTTCCTCCAGCGCGTGGGCTCCCGCTTCAAGACGCCCCACTACGCCATCCTCGTCACCGGGACAGTGATGATTGCGGCGCTGTTTCTGAAGCTCGACATCCTCGTCCAGGCGGCATCAACCGTGCTGCTGCTCACGTTCATGTTCTCCTGCCTGAGCGTGGTGATGCTGCGCGAGAGCCGGGTGCAGAACTACCAGCCGCGTTTCCGCGCGCCGCTCTATCCGTGGGTGCAGATCGTCGGCGTGCTCGGCTCGCTGGCGCTCATCATAGAGATGGGTGCGCCGGCCTTGCTCATGGCCCTTGTCCTCGTGCTCGGCGGATTCTTCTTCTACTGGTTCTACGGCCGCATCCGCAGCAGCCGGGAGTATGCGCTCCTGCACCTGATCGAACGCATCACCGCCCGCGAACTGACGGGCCGGACGCTGGAGACCGAACTGAAGGAGATCATCCGCGAGCGCGACGAGATCGCCAAGGACCGCTTCGACCACGTCATCGAGGCAAGCCCCGTCCTGGACCTCGAAGGCCCAGTGGATGCGGAGACGGTGTTCAGACTGGTGGCCGAGGCGATGGCCGACAGCGTGAAACGGCAGCCTTCGGAGCTCCACAAGCTCCTCGTCGAGCGCGAGAAGCAAGGCAGCACGGCCATAAGCCCGACCCTCGCCGTTCCGCACGTGATCGTCCCCGGCGAGCACATCTTCAGCATCCTGCTCGCGCGCTGCCGCGACGGGATCAGGTTCTCGGACGAGGCGCCGAACGTCCACGCCGTCTTCGTGCTGGTCGGGAGCATGGACGAGCGCAACTTCCACCTTCAGGCCCTCGCCGCCATAGCCCAGATCGTGCAGGACCCCCATTTCGACCAGCGCTGGCTGCGGGCCAGGGGAGAAGAGGCCCTGCGTGACACCGTTCTGCTCGGCAAGCGCCTGAGGTAGCAGGGGCGAGGGATCAGCACTCAGACAAGGCATTGACAGGATGACAGGGTGACGGCGTATACGACAAGAGATAGGGTGAAGGCAAAGGCTGGTCTTTCAGCCCATCCCGTAAGTCCTGTACTACTCTGCGAAGCGGGGCTTCGCTGCGAAGCACGAGGCGAAGCACGAGTCGATCCTGTCAAAGGCCTTACTCAGGGGTCAGGCGCAATCGTAGCGTTGCCCGCCGCGTGCAAAGCGGCCGGGCGGCAAGCTATAATGAGCGCCGTTCGGGAAGCTTGCCGCATCGAGGCCGATGACCATGCCTCTGGGCGAAGGGAACGATTGCTTGCGGGAACCCGTGCTTGTGAGCGCGTGTCTGCTGGGACTCTGCACGCGCTACGACGGCGCAAGCGAGCGCCGCGAAGCCGTCATTGAGGCACTTCGCGGATGCTGTGTCATACCATTCTGCCCGGAGCAGCTTGGCGGGCTGCCCACCCCCCGCGCGCCCGCCGAGATCGCGAACGGGGACGGTCGCACCGTGCTTGACGGGCTGGCGAGGATCGTTGCGCGGGATGGGCGCGACGTGACTGAAGAGTACCTGCGGGGGGCGGCGGAAGCGCTGAAGGTCGCCGAGTTGTTCTCGGTGCGTCGGGCAATGCTGAAGGAAGGAAGCCCGGCCTGCGGAGCGCGTCGCATCAGGCGCGCCGGGGAAGACGTGCCCGGCATGGGCGTGGCGGCCGCCCTGCTGCACCGGCAGGGCGTGGAGTTGGAGGGACGCCGCTGATCGAGGCCGCGCGGACTGCGCGCCCCAAAGACTGGACCGGAGCAGAATCATGTCGGGCGCTTTCCAGGAATTCTGCGAGTGGCTGGCGGGCACTGTCCTGGCCATCGGGTATCCGGGCATCGTCCTCCTGATGGCGATCGAGAGTTCGGTCATCCCCTTCCCGAGCGAGTTGGTGATGCCGCCAGCCGGCTACCATATCGCCGAGGGCAATATGTCCTGGGTGGGGGTGATCGCGTCGGGCGTCGCCGGCAGCCTCATCGGGGCCTACGTCAACTATTTCCTCGCCGCCTACCTGGGCCGTCCCTTCTTCCTGAAGTACGGGCGGTACTTCTTGATCAAGCCGACGCAGATTGACCGTTGCGAACGCTTCTTCGCCCATCACGGAGAGATCACGATGTTCGTCGGGCGGCTGATCCCGATGGTCCGCCAGCTCATCAGCGTACCGGCGGGCGTGGCGCGGATGAACCTCTTGCGCTTCACGATCTACACGGCGCTCGGCGCTGGCATCTGGGTCACGGTGCTTACCTATATCGGGTTCGTCGTCGGCAAGAACCGGTTCCAGCGCTATCTGAACGATGCTGCCATGTACACGCTGGCGGGAGTCTTCGTTCTGATCATTGTCTACATATACCTGCACAGGCGCCGCAGCGGGCGCACCAGTTCCACCGGCGAGCAGCCATGATGCCCTCAGGGCGCCCTTCCCTGCGGCGACCTCTTGCCGGGCCTCGGAATGTGGTAGAATTCGGGTGCCGAGCGCGCGAGGTACGAGCCCCAACATGCTATCCGACTCAGCCAGAAAGAAACTTATAGGCATCGCCCGCCGGGCCGTCGAGGCCGTAGTGAGCGGCAGGGAGCCGCCGGCCGAAGCCGTGGACCATCCCGAGCTTCGGGGAAAGCAGGGAGCTTTTGTCACCCTGAAGACCCACGGGCGGCTGCGCGGGTGCATCGGGCAGTTCATCAGCGACCAGCCGCTCTGGAAGACCGTGCGCGAGCTGGGCGTGCAGTCCGCCACCGAGGACCCGCGCTTCGTGGGAAGCCGCCTGAAACCCGCCGAACTCGCCTACCTCGACATCGAGGTCTCGGTCCTGAGCCCGCTGGAGAGGATCGCGAACCCGCTGGACATTGAGCCCGGCGTGCACGGCATCTACATTCGCCGGGGCGGCAGGACAGGATGCTTCCTCCCCCAGGTGGCGACCGAAACCGGCTGGAGCAAGGAGGAGTTCCTGTCCCACTGCTGCGCGGGCAAGGCGGGAATGCGGCCCGACGCATGGAAGGACCCCCAGACCGAGGTGCTCGTCTTCACGGCCGATATCATTGAGGAAGGCGAGGGGGAGTAAGGCACGGTACAGGGATCTGACCCCTTCCCCGAGAATTGATCCAGGAGTTGTGAGAGGATCCATACGGCAATAGTCCGGAAAGGATTCTCAGATGAAGAAAC
>CAZXDF010000031.1:0-3813 GCA_964639345.1 uncultured candidatus Brocadiaceae bacterium
ACCGAATCGGCCAGCATCACAATCCCGGCCAAGCACAGTAGCACTGAGGCCGCCCGGTTCTTCAACAGTGTCCGATTCCTTACATAACTTGCCGACATGCTTTCCCTTTATATCGCCTGCGCAGGCGGGTGTCAAAGCGCACCGCGCCCGTCACAGGCGCACTTGCCGCAGGTTTCAGTTGAAACCCGACCGGGCGCGAGTAGAATAGGCGGCAGGTCCGGCTGCGGGGCCGGCTAGTGTCTCACATGTATCGCGAGGACGGCCCATGGGCAAGAAGGAAGACACCGAACCGGACCGGCAGAAGGCCCTCGAGCGCACGCTTCAAGCCATCGAGAAGCAGTACGGCAAGGGCACCGTCTGGACGCTGGGAGAGAGCGGCGCGCCCCTGAAGGTGGCCGCCATAAGCACGGGCTCTCTGGCGCTGGACATGGCGCTGGGGGTGGGCGGGGTTCCGCGCGGGCGGGTCGTAGAGGTCTACGGCCCGGAGGCGTCCGGAAAGACCACCCTGGCCCTGCAGATCATCTCCAACGCCCAGAAGGGCGGGGGGCTGGCCGCCTTTGTCGATGCCGAGCACGCCCTCGACCTGGACTACGCCAAGCGGCTCGGCGTGGACACCGAAAGCCTACTGATCCACCAGCCGGACTCCGCTGAGCAGGCGCTGGACGTGGTCGAGGCCCTCGTGCGCAGCAACGCCCTGGACGTTGTGACCGTCGACAGCGTGGCCGCGCTCGTGCCCCGGGAAGAGGTCGAGGGCGAGATGGGCGACGTGACCGTGGGCCTCCAGGCGCGCATTATGAGCCGCGCCTTGCGCAAGCTCACCAGCATCATCGCCAAGAGCCGCACCACCGTTCTGTTCATCAACCAGGTGCGGATGAAGATCGGCGTCATGTTCGGCAACCCCGAGACCACTCCGGGCGGGCGCGCCCTGAAGTTCTACTGCGCCGTGCGAATGGAGATCCGCCGCATCGCGTCCGTCAAGGACGGCGAGGAGACCATCGGCAACCGCTGTCGCGTCAAGGTCGTCAAGAACAAGGTGGCCCCGCCGTTCAGGAACTGCGAGATGGAAATCCTGTTCCATCGCGGCATATCCCTCGAGGGAGACCTCATCGATATCGGTTCAGAGGCGGGGGTTGTGCAGAGGTCCGGGTCCTGGTACAGCGCCGGCCAGACGCGCCTGGGCCAGGGCCGGGAGGCTGCGCGCAGGTTCCTCGAACAGAACCAGGACGTGGCCCAGAAGATCAAATCCGAAATCATCGAGCGGCATCGGGCCGCCGAGGAAGAGAAGTGGCGCAAGCGCAGCGGCGAGGCGGATGGGTGACCGCGTGCGGCGTGCCCGATTGAAAGCTGTCCGCCGAAGGCTGAAAGAAAGCAATGATCTGTGGTGTGGGCGTAGATATTGTGGCGGTCGAGCGCTTTCGCGCGATCATCGAACGCAAGGGCGACAGGTTCCTTGGTCGGGTTTTTTCCGAGGCCGAGATCCGCTACGCCCGCACGTGCGCCCATCCCGAACAGCGCTTCGCCACCCGGTTCGCCGCCAAGGAAGCCGTGCTCAAGGCCCTGGGGATTGGTTGGCGCCGGGGGGTATCGTTCCGCGAGATCGAGGTGTCCACCAATGAGGCCGGCGCACCGGCCGTGTCCTTGAGCGGGCGCGCGCTGGAGGTCAGCCGCGCCCTCGGCGTGGAGCGTATGCACGTCAGCCTGTCCCACGACTCAACCTACGCCGTCGCGCAAGTGGTGGCCGAGGGAGAGCATGGCTGATGCCTTCGAGCAAGCAACTCATGCGCCTGTGTCACTCGCTCGGAACGATGCTGCGCTCGGGGGTGCAGATCGACCGCGCCCTGAACGTGGCGGCCAATCAGGGCGGCTCGACGCGCATGAGGCGGGCGATGACGGACGCCGCCCAGCGCATCGAGCAGGGCTCGAGCCTGGTCGATGCGCTCGCGGCGCAGAAGATGTTCCCCCCGCTGTTTCTGAACCTCGTCGACGCGGGCGAGCAGAGCGGCTCGCTCGACCGGGTGCTGGACGAGCTCGGGCGCCTCTTCGAGCTGCAACACCGGCTGTGGCGCCGCTTCCTGGCCAAGATCGCCCTTCCCGTGCTCGAATATATCTTCGCCGTGCTTGTATTGGCAGGGGTAAGCTTTTTCGTCAGCCAATTCCTTGGCGACGCGGGTTCAGCAGCCGCACTTGGCCTGCCGCGCGCGCGGCACATGTTGCTGGTGGGCTTCGGGATTCCCTTCGGTCTGGCGTTTTCTTATCTTTTCGTCGTCAAGCCGCTGGGTGGGACTCGGCTGTGGCATGAGGTGCTCCTGCGCATCCCGCTGCTGGGACGCGTCGCGCAGGCGCTGGCACTGGCGCGCTTCAGCCTTGTGCTGCACCTTATGTATGAGGCGGGATTCCCCATTGAAGAAGCCCTGGTGCGGTCTTTCCACGCAACCGGCAACGGCGCCTTTGCGGCCCGGGGGCCGGCCGTCGCCGAGGCCGTGCTCGCCGGGGCCACGCTCACCGAGGCGCTCGAGGGCACCCGCCTGTTCCCGAACGAGTACCTGGAGATCATCAGCGTCGCCGAGGAGAGCGGCCGGGTCTCGGAGAGGCTGGAATGGCTCGCCGGGAACTATGCCGAGACGGCGGAGGCCGCCATGGGGGCACTTGTGACGGGGCTGACATGCCTGATCTGGGCCTGCGTTGCCGCCTTTATCATCTACAACATCTTCAAGCTGTTCATGGCACGCCTGACCACCATCTTAGACCTCATGGGTTAGAGGGCCGGCTGACAAGTGGCGCGGCAGGATGGCGGAAGAGTGAGCTCCGCTTCTCGGCGATTCTCTGGAAAGGGGTAAGGAGATGGAAGCGAATCGACCGACGTCGGTGACCGTGTTCGGAGTTCTGAACATCGCTCTCGGGGCCCTGCACATCATCGGCTGGCGGTCTTGGCTTGTCACGATGTTCCGTGTGGTAGGGGTCATTGGGGACGAGGCATTGCTTTTGAGCTGGGTGGTCGCTTCGCATGTGGTTGCCTTGGTGGCGACCATCGTTCTCATTGCCGCAGGGGTCGGGTTGCTTGGACTGAAACCATGGGCGCGGACGGCCTCTATCGTCTATGCCATCTATGCCATCGTGGCGTGGATCCTTAGGGTAGTCATCAACCCCACTTTGGTGCTGCCGCAGGCGGCTAGCACGATCGGCGGAACCTTGGGACGCACATGCGCACTCGTCGTCGCGCTCGTCTATCCGTTTCTCTTAATTAGCTTCATGACTAGTCCCAAGGTGGTCGCCGCGTTCAGGAAGTAGTAGCGTGAGAGCAGCGACGGGGACTATTGCAGCCGGGATAGGTAACTCCCTGGGTGCCACGGGCGAAGGCTTGGTCGCCGCGGCGACCGAGCCTTGCCCGTGCTCCTTGAGTCGGCCACAGTGGTTCGTAGGGCACGGACAAGCCCGGCGGCTTGGTCCGTGGCACCCTCGGTTGATCGGGCTCACCCGGATATTACTTCCACGGGAGTCAAATAGTCATGGCCGGCATCAAGGAATACCTCCGCCCGGACATCATCCAGCAGGTCACGCGTCTGGACCTGAAGGCCCGCTTCATCGTCGAGGGGTTCCTGGCCGGCCTGCACGAGAGCCCATACCACGGCTTCTCGAGCGAGTTCAGCGAGCACCGCAAGTACGTTGTCGGCGACGACCTGAAAGACATCGACTGGAACGTCTACGCGCGCACCGACCGGCACTACATCAAGAAGTTCCAGGCCGAGACCAACCTGAACGCCTACCTGCTGGTGGACGTGAGCGAGTCGATGGCCTACTCCTACGGCCGGGGCG
>CAZXDF010000032.1:0-7795 GCA_964639345.1 uncultured candidatus Brocadiaceae bacterium
GCGCCAGCGCCCTTGCCGATCAGAAGCGTGTGGGACCGCGCACCGGGGCCGCCCGTGCGCACGGTGACCTTGACGGCGGGCGTCGCCAGCCCGTACTCTGCCCAGCGCGCCTCGTCGGAACCGCCGCCCGCAGACGGCCAGCCAGCGATCGCTGCGGACTGGAGCTTCGCCAGGATGCCCTCCACAACGCGGGTGTCGGCGCGCAGCTTGAGGGGGCCGGCGGCCCTTCGCTCACGGGTGATGCGCCAGTTGCCAGCAGCCCGGCTACGAGCAGCCCTGCTCCCGCGGTCCGCAGCATCTCTGCGGCATACGAGGCGGAACCCTTCCCGCTCGATCTCGAGCTCGACAACCTCCCCCGCTTTCAGACCCGGCAGAATCTTGCGGGCCGCGTGCAGGTGCTCGGCCGAGGTGGGCTTCTTTGAAAACGAATAGGCGACGAGCCCCGCGATGAGGACGGCCGACAGCAGTGCCAATGTGCGCTTCCATTTCACGACTGACCCATCCTCCAGGTGCGCATCCGCCGGTCCTAGTGGCGTCGCACAGCCCACACCGCCAGCCCAAGCGCCACGAACGCGGCCGGCACAACGAGCAGGAACATCCACCCCGACACGCGCACCTGCACGGCGGTAAGGGTCGCGCGGCCCAGCGCCATGTCCTTCGACGGTATGCCGACCATGTGCTCCCTGCCGGCCATCCAGTTCACCGCGTTGAGCAGCAGGTAGAGATTCTCCGGATGCGTCGCTACTTCCCTGTTGATGAAGGAAACTGAGGTTCCCACCACCAGAAGCCTGGGGCTGCCGAGTGCGGCGGTTGGCCCCACGAGCGCCGCGACGGTTACGGGGCCGGGCATGTCGCCGGGACCGAACTCCGCTTGAGTCCTGTCCTCGGGGACGTCCCGCTCACCCCAGCTTGAGGCCGGGCCTGTCATCACGGTGCGGGCGACGAGGCCGGGATCGGGCGACTCGTCGACCACCTCGACCGGCGCGCACTGCTTGAGCGTAAGCGCGATGCGGTTCAGGTCCCTGGTTACGGGGTGCAGGGAGAACCCCTCGCCCTGCACAAGCACCCCGTCCACGGCCTCCCGATCGCCCTTCCGGTAGATGCCCAGGGCGTCCTGGTGCACCCGGATGCCGTACTGCGAGAGCACCTCGTTCACGTTGCTCTCGCCGGGTCGCCCCGCGCGGGAGTCGACGAGGACGATGACGGAGCCTTTGCGCCGGCCGAGATACTGCCGGACGGCGTCGATATGCTCGGCCGGCAGCGGACGCTGCGGGTCGGGGATGATCAGGACGGCGCAGTCGCCGGGAACTGTTTCTTGCTCTTCCAGGTCAAGGGACGCGCAGCGATAGGCGTCGTTCGTCAGCCTCTGTACGAGCAGCGACAGGGAGTCCTCCGCGACACGCATGCCGGCGGGATCGGCCTCCCCCTCGAAGCGCTGCATCGGCCGCTCGTCGTGGCCCGTGAGGAAATACACGCCCTGGCCCTCAGGCTGTGTGACCTTGGCCAGCGCCGCCGCGAAGGCCGTCTCCGCAAGGAACCGCCAGCCCTCGCCCGGCGAGCGAGGCACCCACACTGTTTCGGCCAACTCCACGATGTCGCGCGAGCCGCCGGACTCGAAGATGAAGCACGGTCCCGGGATGTAGCCCACCCGTTCCTTGAGCGCGGCCAGCCCGTCGGCGTCCCGGGGGCCGACATCTTCCACCGTGAAGCGGGCGCTCAAGGATTCGAACTGTTTGAGCAGGGCGCTTGACCATCGGTACGCACGGTCGCCGATCCGGTCGGTCTTGTAATAGACGATGGTGACCTTCACCGGCCGTTCCAGCCCGGCGAGCATGGCGCTCGTCTTCTGGCTGAGGCTGTAGAGGCGCTTGCCTGTCATGTCGATCCGCGTGTAGCGGCGGGTGCCTATGTAGCACACGAAGCCGGCGAGCGCCGTGGCCAGGACGGCTGTGACGATGAGGTTGGCCCCGGCCGCGGCCTGGCGGCGCCGAGCCCAACGCAGCAGCGCATCGCCGTTGGCCGCCGCGCCGGCCGCGGCAATCAGCAGCCCGCCGCAGCGCAGCACGACGAGCGCCACGGACAGGCCCTCGATTCGCGTGAGTGCCTGCGCAGCCACGTCGCCCGCTATCGAGGCGCCGAAGGCGACCAGCAGGCCGGCGGCGATGCCGGCGTGGCTCAGCTTCCTCCACAGGGGCCTCCGGCCGCCCCCCGAGAACATGCCCGCCAGCCGTTTGGCTTCGAGGCCCAGGGTGCTGAGGAAAACGAGCAACGCGGTCGTGGCTACGAAGTAGACCAGGTCCACGGTCGAGACGATGCCGCTGAGCAGGTCGCCGATGTGGGACAGGGGAGCCATGTACTTGAGCGCCCCCGCAACCGGGGATCGGCCCCCCGGCACCAGCAGCCAGGTGAACTGGAGCAGTATGAGAAACACGAGGCTCGTGAGCGCCGAGGCGATCTGCGTGCGGGTCAGCGAGGAGCAGAAGAGGCCGATGGCAAGGAACTGCGCCGTGAGCAGGTAGAGTGCCAGGAGGCCCGAGGCAAGCGGCCCGTAGTCCAGGCCCCCGACGTAGACGAGGAACAAGCATTCCAGGAGCACCGGCACGAGCATCGCCACGCCGAAAAGGAGCGCGCCCACGTACTTGCCCAGCACGATCTCCCAGGTGCCCACGGGCGCCGTCAGCAGCATCTCCGCGGTGCCGGAGGCGGACTCCTCGCTGATGAGACGCATGGTGATGAGGGGCACGAAAACGATGAGGACGTAGACGGCCACCTGAAGCCCATACGCTGCAAGCGCGTTCATGTCGATCGGCGCGCCGAGTGCCCCCGCCACTGCCGCGTCTGCAATCGCGATGACGAACACGAGACCGTTGACCAGGACGAAGAGCGTGAGCACAACGTAAGCGGTCGGCGAGAGGAAATACGTGTTCAACTCCCGCTTTGCGATGACGGGGATGTTGAGCATCGCGTTCGTCCTCTCCTGTCGGAACCTGAGGTTAGCCCTGCGCGGCGCCGGACTCCGCTGCGCGGTCTTCCAAGCGGGCCGCGACGAACCGTCTCACTCCCGCGCAGATCAGAACCAGGGCGCCGGTTGCGCCCGCCGCCAGCAGGCGGGCCAGAAACCCCGCAGCAATGAAAACCCAGCCCAAAGCGATCATGACCAGCAGCACGAGCAGTACCCCGGCCATCGCGGCCGCCGCCCCGCGCTCGCCGGGCAGCCGAAAGGCCTGCACGCACCCGGCCAGAATGGCCGCCGCAAACACCGCCACGCCGCATACGCAGCCCAGGCCCGCCAGCACCAGCAGGCTCCAGCGCGAGACCTGCCCAGCAGCGGGGCTCAGGTCGGGCCGCGCGAGCACAAGCGCGTTGCACGCCAGAGAGATCAGTAGGGCGAGCGCCTCGCCGGTGACCATCGGCACGAGCGCCGCGCTCCTGGCGTAACACCACACGCTCACCGAGCCCTCCCAGCTCGACGCGCCGAAAAACCGCGCGGCCGCGTGGAACATCGTTCCCTGGACCACCAGAACGACCCCCGCCGCAAACAGCACCAGCGGCAGCATGAGGGTGAGGAATCCCGCCGCGCGTGGCAACAGAAGGTGGACGCTGTACTCCGCCGCCTGCGGGTCGGGCGCAGTGAGCCAGAAGTGGGCGAGCGCAAGGGGGAAGCTGAGAAGAACGCCCGCCGCGAGCAGAATCCAGAACATGGCCAGCGGCTCGCGCAGACCGCCGGTCAGCGACATCCTGCGGAAGAAGCGCGCGGGATGCAGCACAAGCTCCCGCAGCGTCACGCTGAACGCCGCGAGGACGCCGGCCTCACCGGGGTTCTCCCATGCCGGCGGCCCTGCCGCTTCGCCATCGCCCGACGGATCGTTGGCTGCGATGCTGCTCACTGTGCGACCGCCTCCCGTGCGCCCGGTGGCTCGGGCGCCTCGGCGCCTTGCTGCTCGGCCGCCTCGGCGTCCTGCTGCGCCGTGATGCGGTAGAATACTTCCTCGAGGGTCGGCCGGGTGCTGCGGAGTTCCCGCATGGGCCAACCCCGGGCGGCGGCCAGGGCTGAGACCTGCGCCCCGACGTCCGCGTCGTCCGCCAGCGTGAGCGTGAGCCGGGTCCATTCGCCGGACGCAGCCGCTTGCACATCTTCCACGCCGCCGAGTTCCTGCACGGCGGCCCGCATGGCCTCGGCGTCCCCCTCCATCTCCGCCACGAGCCCTCGCGAGCGCCGCAGGTTCTCGAGGGCATCGTCGACGACGATCCTGCCGCGATTGATGATGAGCACGCGCCCGCAGAGCGCTTCCACCTCCTGGAGGATGTGCGTGCTGAGCAGTATGGTGTGGTCCCGGCCGAGCTGACGGATGGTCTCGCGCGTGTGGCGTATCTGGTTGGGGTCCAGGCCGATGGTCGGCTCGTCCAGGATCAGCACGTCCGGCTCGCCCAGCAGGGCGTCGGCCAGCCCCACGCGCTGGCGGTAGCCCTTGGAGAGCGTTCGCACCGTCCGGCGGCGCATGTCGGCCACGCCGCACATCTCCATGCACTCACCGACCCGCGCGAGCCGGCGGCGACGGGCGATGCCCTTCAGCTCGGCGCGGAACCTCAGGTACTCGCCCACCCGCATCTCGCCGTAGAGCGGGTTGTTCTCGGGCATGTAGCCGATGTGGCGGCGCACGGCCATCGGCTCGCGCGTCACGTCATGGCCCGCCACCGAGGCGCTCCCTTCGGTGGGCGGGAGGTAGCAGGCGAGCATGCGCATCGTGGTGGTCTTGCCCGCGCCGTTCGGACCCAGGAGCCCGACGATCTCGCCGCGATCTATCGAGAACCCGACCCGGTCCACTGCCAGGAACTTGTTGTAGTACTTGGTAAGGTTCCGGGCCTCGATGAGCACCTTCGTTGCCTCCGTCCCCTCATCTGGCCGCCGGCACGCGCCCCCCGGCGCTTCACGCGGGACCCTCGGCATCGCCACCTGTTTCCTGGTCGCCGGCGGGCGGGGCCGCCTCCGGAACGCCTTCCGATGCGGCCGGCGGGTCGGGCTCGAGCGAGGCCGAGATCTCCGCCCGCAGCCTCTCGGCTTCCTCTTCATTGCCCGCCTTCGAGTATGCCACGACCGCCATGCTCTTGCGACCGGCCGCTTCCGCCTTGCGGGCACAGGCCAGCAGTTCCTTCTCCGCGGGCGTCTCGCCCAGCACTAGCCGGGCCCGCAACAGAAGCGGCGTATCCCCCCTGTCCATTGCGATCCGGACGATTTCCTTTACGTCCGCCTTCGCCTCGGTCCTGGCGAAGAACTCCAGCGCGTCATCGTAGCGCTCGGCCTCCATGAAGCGCACGCCCATATCGCGCATCTGCTTGGGGCTCGTCTTCGGGCCGAACAGGACCTTTCGCTTCTCCCTGAATCCGGGCAGCTCGTTCGATTTCGCCATGGTCTTCCGCGACGAGAGGAGGGCAGCCAGCCTGTGTGCGCGATGGGCGCTTGCCAGGCCGGATTATAGGCGTCTTGGGGCGGCGGCGTCAAGGGCTGCAGGGAGCGCCTCGGCGGCGGGACGGCTGCCCGCCCGGTGGACGTTTGCGGGGCGATTTGCTTGCCAAGACCCGCCTCTCCGCCCTACACTGGTCGCTTTGCCGGATCTCAGGACAACGCGGAAGGATCACGCGAGTGCGTTACGCCGTCATAGCCGACGTGCACGGGAACTTCCACGCGCTGGAAGCCGTGCTGACCGACATCGATGAGCAGGGAGCGGACGTGATCCTCTGTCTGGGCGACGTCGTCGGATACGCCGCGATGCCGGAGCAGTGCGTCCGCACCGTCAGGGAGAAGTGCGCGCGCGTGGTCGCCGGCAACCATGACCACGGCGTCGTGGAGAAGATCGACTTGACCTACTTCAACGCCGATGCGCGCGACGCCCTATACTGGACCGCGGAGCAGCTCAGCGAGGACGACTTCGCCTGGCTGGAGGCGCTGCCGCTGACGGCGGAGTTCGAGGATGTGCTGCTCGTGCACAGCACCCCGTACTTCCCGGAATACTTCTCCTACATCCAGACCCCCTACGACGCCGCGCTCGCCTTCAGCAAGATGGAGAACAGGATCGGGTTCGTCGGCCATTCGCACGTCCCGATCGCCTTCGTCAACTCCGACCCCATCGACTACTTCCTGCTGGCCGAGTTCCAGGTGCCCGAGCACGGCAGGCTGATCGTGAACGTGGGCAGCGTCGGCCAGCCCAGGGACCTCGACCCGCGCGCGTGCTACGTCCTGCTGGACACCGAACGGGAGACGGTCTACTTCCGGCGCGTCGAGTACGACATTGCGGCGGCGGCCGAGGCGATCACGTCCTGCGACCTCCCCGCCACCAACGCCCGCCGCCTGCTGCTGGGGCGGTAGCAGCCGGCAGGCGGCCGCCAGTCGCGGACGCGGACAAGCCGCGCGGCTAGGCAGTACGTCATCATCGAGATAGGATGGTTGCATGAGTGATCCACCACTCGTGACCAGAACTCGTCTTATCGCTGATCTTCGGGAGCTGGGGGTTTCCTCTGGCCAGGTTCTGATGGTTCACGCGTCTGTCAAGGCAATCGGGTGGGTCGTTGGAGGGCCGGACATGGTGATTCAGGCGATCCTTGATGTGCTCACGCCCGAAGGGACGCTGATGATGCTTGTTTCGTGGGAAGACGGCACATACGAAATGGATGAATGGTCGGAGAACAAACGAAGGGCGTATGTCGACGAATGCCCAGCCTTCGACCCCGCGCGGTCACGGGCCTACCGCAAATGGAGCATTCTGACCGAGTACCTCCGGACCTGGCCCGGAGCACACAGAAGTGCACACCCTGACTGCTCATTCGCGGCAGTCGGCAAGCTGGCCGAATGGGTGACGCGCGATCATCCACTGCAGTACGGGCACGGGCCAGGCTCCCCCTTGGCCAAGCTCTGCGAAGCGCAAGGGAGAGTGTTGCTTCTGGGGACTCCCTTCACCACTCTCACGCTGCTTCACTACGCCGAGCACATGGCCGACGTTCCCGCCAAGGCCATCGTCCGCTACCGAGCGCCGTTGCTGCGCGACGGCCGGCGCCAATGGGTCGATATCGAAGAGTTTGACACGTGCCAGCTGGTTGGCCAGTGGGAAGGCGATGGTTACTTCAAGATGATTCCGGAAGAGGCCCTCAGACGCGGCATAGGGCATTGCGGAACTGTGGGAGCCGCTTGCTCCTATTTGTTTGATGCGCAAGCCTTTGCGCGTTTCGCGATTCAGTGGCTTGAGGAGCGCCTGGGGGACGCGTCGACATAGTAGCTGCGCGCCTCATTCGGTTGACAGGCGGCTCCTGACGGCTTCGGCCATGCGCTGGCGCGGTGCCGGTCGGCCGGTCCAGGTCTCGAACTGCGCTGCCGCAGCTTTTCAATATTGAGCAGGACCCGCTGGGACGAGCAGACGTGGCTGAGCGAGACCCGGACTGTGTGCGGCTCTACAAGGCGGCGCTGTTCTCCGTCGCCATGTACGGCGCGGACGATCCCGCTGCCCGGCACGATCCCAGATACCCGCTGTGAGCAGGTCATAACGGTGTTACGAGGAGAGGAGTCTGAGAGATGAAGATCGCGTGCATCGGGGCGGGCGGATGGTTCTTCGCCAAACGGCTGGGAGATGTGGCGGTTACTGAAGGCCTTCATGGCGCTACGGTAACCCTCTACGACATCGACCGGCAGAAGGCCGACATGACGGCGCGCCTGGCCCGCCGGTTCAGCGATGAGGCCGGGGCCGGACTGAAGGTCGAGTCCGCGGAAAGCCTTGCCGAAGCGGTCGAGGGGGCGAGCTTCGTGCTG
>CAZXDF010000033.1:0-3918 GCA_964639345.1 uncultured candidatus Brocadiaceae bacterium
GGTCGCCGACGACCATCCAGTCGGGAATGTGCTCGAAGAAGGCGTCCCACCCGGCCTCCGGGGTGGCCAGGTACTGCCAGCCGGTCATCATGGGCAGGAGCATGCTGACGAGTCCGAACGTCGGAATCCCGCTGCCAATCAACATCATGCTGAAGATGACGATGAGCTCGCGAGCGTTCAGAGGCCTGCGTCCGACCAGCAGCATGAGCAGGACGGCCAGCGCGACCGCCGCCGCCGCCCCCCACAGCAAGCCCCTGGGCAGCCAGTCGGCGGCCCCCTCGTGATGGGCCCACAGCAGGGCGCCGCCCAGGCCGAGGACCAAGCCGGAGCACAGGTTCCCGAGCATCCCCATGGCCTTGACGGGAAGGTTCACCAAGAAGACGAACAGGACAAAGAGGAAGATCGGCCCGGGAGGGAAGTGGCAGCCGCCCAGTTCCGAGGTTCGCGTGATGACGTCGAAGTACGCGATCGCCCACGCCATGAGGATGCACAGCAGCGCACCGAGAAGAATGCTGCGGATCGTCACGGCGCGTCGCCGTTGATCGACGTCGCTGCCCAGTTCAGAATAGGACACGCTCGGGGCCTTTGCGCTCGGGAAGAAGTAGTGGCCAGGGGCAATTGCTGCTAAGATAAGCGCCCATCCCCCATGGGGGGTCGAGCACGAGGCGCCCGTGCGGTAGAATAGGGCTATCGGGCAATCATTTCAAGCACAAGGGTGGAGCCACATCGACCGGGCCGCGACTGAAAGCCCGGGACGGCCCGCAGAGTTGCGAGCGGACGAGCACAGGCTGAGAGCCGTTTTCACGGGAAACAGGAGGAAACCGCCATGACGCAGCCGCGCATCATGTTCTATCACGACGGCCGCCACCCGCTCATCTACATGTACGAGCCACCCATGCAGAAGGAGGAATACGAGTCTGCGGTCGACGAGCTTGCCGGCACGCCGGTGGAAGCCCTCATGTTCAGCCTCGGGGACGGCCGCACCGTGCTGCACGATACGAAGGTGGGCGAGCTTTGGGGCCACAATATGAAGAAGTGGCCGCATGTCATCTTCCACCGGGCGCACCGGAACGCGAAACACCTGATCCGCACTGGCAACGATCCCCTGCGCCTCGTGTGCGATCGCGCCCACGACAAGGGCCTGCTGCTGTATCCCACGCTCCTGGTGCAGCAGCGCAGCGGCGTTCGCGGCGAGGACACCCGATGCTCCGATTTCCGCTTCGACAACACGCACCTCGAGATCGGCGCGCGCGGCGACGTCGATCCCGACCATCCCGGCCTCAAGTGCCTTGATTTCAAGCACGAGGAGGTGCGCGAGGAACGGTTCGCCCTCATTGAAGAGACGCTGAAGAACTACCCGGTCGACGGGTTCGAGTTGCAGCTCAACTACTCGCCCTACTACTTCCACCCGGGCGAGGTGAAGGCGGGCCGCAAGATCATGACCGAGTGGGTGCGGCGCGTCTACAAGGCGGTGAAGAAAAGCGGCGCGCAGCGTGAGTTGGCGATCCGAATCCCGGCGAGCATCGAGGGCTGCCTCGAGGTTGGGATGGACGTGAAGGCGTGGCTCAAAGCCGGCATCGTGGACGTGCTGATCGGCCAGACCTTCTCTGGCCCGGAGCTGCTCGATCAGATGGCCGATTTCGGCCCGCTGGTCGAACTCGCCAAAGGTACCGGCGCCCGCGTCCACGCCGCTATCCAAAGCCACGTGGACTCCGACCGCCTCGGAGAGGCCAGCATCGAGATGATCCGCGCGGCCGCGTGCAACTACTGGCGGCAGGGAATTGATGGCCTCTACCTGGCCCACTGGTTCGGAAACTGGCCATATCGGGCATCGTTCTACGAGAAACTCCGGGAGCTGCCGCACGCGGATATTATGGCGCCGAAGGACAAGCACTACTACGTCCTGACGGGAACGGGCCGGTATCCCGAACCCGCGGCCGAGCCCGGGGTAACCGTGCGGCTGCCCGTCGCGCTATCGGTGGACGGCCCCTCCCGAATCACGTTCAGTATCAGCGACGACCTTCCTCGCTGGCACAAGGTGGGCCGAGTGCACGAGGTGCTTCTGCGCGTGCGCGTCATGAACACCACCGAACGCGACCGCTTGTGCTTCCGGCTGAACGGCAGGGAGCTGCCGGACGCCCTGCTGCGGAAGATAAACGAGATGTACAGGATGAGCGCGCCTCGATACCGGGCCGGGTCGGGCTACTGGTTCATCTACCGACTGGACCGCGCCCTCCGGCCGAAGAAGGGCCGAAACACGCTTGAGGTCGCCCTCCTGCGACGCGATTCGCAGGTGACCGCCGAGGTCAGCGTTCGAGATGTGGAACTGGAGATAAGATACCTGATGGGCAAGAACTACCACCGTGCCCAGGCACATGGTGCCCAGGACCCCGATCTGGGCCCGTTCGAGCACTCCGGGATCTAACGAACATCCAACAGAATGACAGCTGCTGGAATAAACGCATCCAGCCTTCGTAGCCGAAGCTACTTCGGCGGAGCAGGCGATGAACGCAGATGATGAGAACGACAAGGGGATAGGAAGAACAGCATGGAGACTCCCCCTGTGTTCTTGTCTGTATCTGCGTCTATCCGCGTTCATCTGCGGCTGAATCCCTTCTTGTTGGGCCTTGCGTGCATTGGCGAACAGGAGTGAGACTTTGTGGACCGGGAGGGGGGCGAGGCGCGCCTCCCGCCCGACGGCCCGGCGCCGCTGGGCGCCGGTTGAATTGAGAAGATGAAGCACCGATTGGGAGACGGACTAATCATGACGAGTCTTAAGATTGGCGACGGGCAGGGATGGTCGTTCGTGCACGGCAAATGGAGTGACGGTACCGACGGGGAGATGGTTCCGCCCGACGGCACGGACATCGAGTACCTGGCCGTGAAGGACGATGTGGCGTATGCGGACTTCAGCGCGAGTTTCCGGTTCAAGTTCCGGACCTCTTTCGGCGCCGCCCGCTTCATGTTTCGCGTGCAGGACAGCCGGCGCTTCTACGCCCTGGACGTTCCCTGGGTCGGGCAGCAGAGCCGCGCGCGGCATTTCTGGGCGGGCATGGTCATTGCCGACGGCACTCTGCTTCAGCGCTACCTGAACTTCGGTCTCGTTCCGGGGCTCTGCGCGCGTGTCGACCACTGGTACGAGGGCAGGGTCGAGGCCAGGGGGCCGCGCCTGTGCGCCTGGATAGATGGAAAGCCGGTGGCCGACGTGGAGGACGGCACCTACGAGTCGGGCCGAGTGGGCCTGGGCGCCATCACCACCCCCATCCCGTTGACTTGCCACTTCGCAAGCCTCGAAGTCGCCGGCGACGCGGTCGACGCGCCGGCCTGGCCCGGTTTGGAGGAGCCGCCCCAGCACTGGATCACGCCCTGCGCGGAGACCGATCCGAAGACCTGCCAGAGCTACGCCGCCCTGCTCCAGAGCGGGTCGGGTGAGCTTAGCCTGTCCCTGACCTTCGGCAATCCCAATTGGGGCGAGGAGAGGCACGTCGCTTTGATGCGATCCGGCGACGGGGGCCGGACCTGGTCGGAGCCGGAGCGGCCCAAGCTCCGGCAGGGCTTTGGGGCCAATTTCGTCCGCGCGGACGGGACCTGCGTCGGCATATTCCCCGTCCACGCCGTCCTGAAATGCCCCCTGCACGTCTACGAGTCCGACGACGATGGGCGCACCTGGAACGGGCCCGAGCCGCTGAAGATTGAGGGCGAATGGCCGGAAGGGTGGCTACCCTGCGGTCCCGTGCAACCCGTGCGCATGTACGATGGCGCCCTGGTCCTGGCCGTGATCAGCAAGCTGGAGCAGAGCGATCCTGCGCCGCTCGTCCCGTTCTGCTCCTGCTTCGTGCTGCGCAGCGTAGACGACGGGCGGAGCTGGTCGGCGCCGGTGTTGTGCGACGCCAACAATCTGAGCCCGGACGAGCCGCT
>CAZXDF010000034.1:0-31369 GCA_964639345.1 uncultured candidatus Brocadiaceae bacterium
TCGTGTAGTGCTCGTGTAGGGTTCGTGTAGTGCCGGTGTAGGGACGGATGCGCCCGGATGCACCCATATCGGACGGCGGGCGCGGGGGCACAGCCCGTCAGGCGCTCTGGCCGCGGATGTCCTCGACGAGGGACTCGCCGATCTCGTCGGTGCGGATGAACTCATGGGAGACCGCTGTGGTGTTGCCCCCGAGGGCGCGGGCGCGCTGCATGGCCCGGTGAGATGCCTTCAGGACGTCGTCCATCGTCTCGCCGTTGAGCGGGAAGGCGGCGATGCCGATGCTCAAGCGCATGAAGTCGACTCTGCCGAACTCTGGGATGTCGTAGGCCTCCTGCTCGACCCGTTTGCAGAGCCGCGCCGAGACCCTGCGGGCCTTCCGCCGGTCTGTTTCGGGAAGGAGCACGAGCAGGTCGGACTTGCCGTGCCGGCTCAGAACGTCGCAGGTGCGCAGCACCCGTGCGACGGTGGTCCTGACGGCTTCGAGGGCCCTATCGTGGGCCTCAGGGTCGTTCAGTTCCTCGGGACTGCGCGTGGCATCCACGCCGACACACGCCACGGTTGCGACCCCGCCGTAGCGGCTGATCCTCTCCTGCTCCTCCGCCAGCCTGATGCTCAGGTACAAACGCTCGAACGAGCCGCCGGGATGGCCGCCTTCAACCAGCTCTCCCAGCTTGCGGAAGGAGTCCCGGCTGGTCCGACACAGGCGCAGCACGCCGTAGCCGGCCACCACGAGCAACCACAGGGCCGTGCCCCCCATGAACGCCAGCTACCACGGCGGCGCGACGGTGAATGTGAGCAAGATGATCGCCACGCACAGGCCCGCCAGAACTACCGAAACATAGGCGAGACGGCGCGAGAGCCGAAGGACTGTCTGGTAGGCGCCCAGCGTGTCCACGGCATCTTTTGCCATGGGATTCTCCTCCAAGCTTCAGCCTGTTGTCGAGGGCCCGGTTCGGCCCGCAATACCAATTCGGCAGAAGGCGCGCGCCCTTCGGCCACGGAACGTTATCTTATCGCCCCGCCACAGCCGTAGGCAATGGTCTAAGCAGAATCATTTCTGCCACGCAGCGTGCGCCCGGCCTTAGGCGCTATTGCAGAACCCGCTCCGTCGGCCCGAGGGTGAGCGAGAGCGTCGAGGACAAGGAGGCCGAAGCAGGCGATTCAAAGGCCCGAATCGCCGATGAAGGCCGACACAGCCATTCGGCGCTCGCAGCCGGCCGAAGCCAGGATGGGGTTCTGCAACAGCGCCTTAAAGTTCCCCGTCACGCGGTCAGACCAGGAACCCTCCCACGATTATCACCGCGCTCGCGACCCCGTGCGCCACCGTTCCCCGAACCATGGGCCCGGGCCGGGTGAAGAACATGTGGATCAGCGTGCCGGCCACCCAGTGGAATGCCAGGGTAAGGATGCCGGACGCCACGTAGAGCATAGCCTCCCCGGCACGCGCCGGGACCAGCATGCCGCCCCATCGGGTGTAGGCCGCGGCAAGCTGCGTGAGGATCGGAATGCCTTTGTGGCCCAGGGCCAGGATCGCCGCCGCCTGCGCCGCGCCCGCAAGGGCGAGCGTGATGCCCACCGTAACGAACTCGGCCTTCCGCCTGTACTGCACCGCGCACATGGCCTCGTCGCTCCCAATCAAGAGGCCCAAGGGCCTCGGCCGCCAGGTTTCCGGCCGTTGCCGGCTGCGCTGTAATGATATCAAATGGCCCCGTGTCTGGATAGGGCAGAAAGGACGATCCCCGATACCCGCAGGCAGCGCCGGAAAGGCGGACGGGGCAAGATTAGACTTGACACGGCCCCGGCCAGCGCATACCTTTTAAGGTGATGTCTGATCCACCGCCGCGCCGGGCGATGGGAAACAGGAGGACCGGTATGTTCTACAGCGGAATCGCCGACGAAGCGGGCGCGCCCATCGAGACGCAAGTGCGGGCGCACAAGGAACTTGGCTGGGGCCACATAGAGATACGCAGCGTCGAGAAGGTGAACCTGACGGATCTGTGCGATGAGACGTTCGACGAGGTCGCCGGGAAGGTCGATGCGGCGGGCCTGAACGTCTCGTGCTTTGCCAGCCAGCTTTGCAACTGGTCTCGCCCCATCACCAAGCACCCGGACATCGACCGCCATGAGCTCGAGCGCGCCATCCCCCGGATGGAGCGACTGGGGTGCCGATTCATCCGCATCATGAGCTACACCAGCGGGGGCTGGCCCGAGCAGAAATGGCGCGACGAGGCGGTGGAGCGCCTCAAGGTGCTGGCCGGCATGGCGGAGAGGGGCGAGATTTTGCTGCTACACGAGAATTGCGACGGCTGGGGCTCCCAGGGGCCGGAGCAGACGCTCGAGTTGCTCGAGCGCGTGAACTCGCCCAGCCTGAAGCTCCTCTGGGATACCGGCAACAGCGTCCAGCACGGTCTGGACTCCTGGGGATACTACGAGGCGGTGCGCGACTACGTGGCCTACGTCCACATCAAGGACGCCGGGATGCGGGACGGCAAGATGGCCTACACCTTCCCCGGCGAGGGGGATGGCAAGGTGGGGGAGATGATCGCGGACTTGCTCGGGCGCGGCTACGACGGGGGCCTGAGCATCGAGCCGCACATGGCAGCAGTAGTGCACGAGGGCAAGGATGCCAGCAAGGCCGACGCCGCCTACCGGGTCTACGTGGAATACGGTCGTCGGCTCGTGAGACTCGTCGAGCAGATCCGGTCGGGCGCGCTGATAGCCGAGTAGCCGGACTGCGTATCGAACGGGGAGATGCGGCCATGGCACTGATTGATCCCGTCAGCAGCATCAACAAGATATTCCGTGACGGAACCCGGCAGGTCCCCTACCCGGTGTTCATGAGCTGTTTCAACAAGTTGGTGAAGGACCCCCGGAGCGTCGAGCCGCACGCGCCATGTGAGGACTTGAAGGAGTTCTTCCGCGGGGCGTGCATGGCGCTGGACATGGGCATAGCGGACCCCATGGGGCGGCCCGAAGAGCGCAAGGACGAGTTCATGGAGGCCATCTATCCGGTCTGGAAGACGGCCCTGCCGCCGGAGGAGTTTCAGCCGTATCAGGACATCCTGGACGGGAAGGTCCGCCGCCAGTTGGAGCGTGACCGTGAACGGGAGCGCGTCCGCCAGGTGGAAGAGGCCGAGATAAGTCGGCAGGAAGAGGCTGCGCTGGCGGAAGCGCAGTCGGAGCGGGCCGGCCTCGATGAACTTGCGCGCACCGCCATCCAGGAATCCGAGAAAGAGGAGCGCAGAAAGAAGGCCCAGCGGGCCGAACCGGCCGCGACGCCTGAGGCAGCAGTGGAAGAGGCGCCGGGCCGCGCCGGCACGACAGTTTTCGGGGACGTCCAGACCACTGATTTCGGGAACAGGGGCGACCTTATCAGGGCCCTTGAATCGGGCCAACTGCCGGTGATTTTCACCCGCAACAGAAAAGGCAGGCCCTACGCTCGGTATCCGTTTCGCGAGCACCACGTGGCCCTGCAGCTCCTGAAGGCGGGCGAGAGCTACTACCTGCTGTTGAGCTACCCGCGCGGCGTGGTGCACATACCCGACGCGGCTGAACTCGCCCGGGTCGTCCTGACGCGAATGGATTACGAGCAGGCCGGCACCTTCAACTATGAGAAGATGGAAGGGCAGTTCAAGTACAAGATACGCCTGGGCTCCCGCGCCATCAGCCTCGCGCAGAAACGTCCGTTCGCCTTCAAGCCGATCGCGCTGGGCCGCGCCCTGGAGACGCTGCACAACGATCTGGTCACCCTGCTCGACGGGCTCGATCACGAAACGCGCTGGCGCATGTGAGTCGACCGCGCCTGGATTTGGTCCCCGCGAACTTCCACACGGGCCGTGCCGTGCCGTCGCAAGCCGCCGAGAGGGACAGCCGACCCAACGGGACCCCCGGGACCGAGCAGGCCCGCGAGGTCACGGTGGGCGATGGGTCGGCCCCCCCGCCGGCCCGCTGGCAGGGGTCCTGGACAAGGTTGTCCCGATCCTCGTGCTCGCAGCGCTGCTGACCCATCCCACCCAGGTGACCCTGCGTCAGTGGGCGAGGGCGCTCTCCGGCGCCGTGGGATTCGGCCGGGGCCTGACAGCTCGAATCCCCGCCGGGCACGTGACGGTGAGCGACTTCCTGCTCGTCGCGGCGTTCCTGCTGTGGGCATTCCTGGCCTGGCGTCGGGGCCGCGCGCGCCAGGCGCTTCGGCTTTACCCGCTCGGGGTGGCGGCGCTGCTGGCCTGCGCAGTGCTCTCGACCCTCACACCCCTCGAGTCCTCCGCTGCCGCCACGAGCCGCAGCTACAACGCCTTCCTCGCCCTTGGACGGTTCGCGCGGGTCGCAACGATCTTCGTCTGCGGCCTCGGCGTTCTGGCGGATTACCTCTCGCGGCAAGCCTGGCGGGATCGGCTGATGGCGGCCTTCTTCGTTGCCGCAGCCCTGTGCGTGGCGATAGGCCTGGTCGAGTATCTCCAGCTTCGGCCGCCTTCGCCGCAGGCCGGCCGGGCCGGGGCCATCATGAGTCCCATGGACGTGGACGCTATGTTCGGCTTCGAAGGCGTGGCGCCCGGACCGCATACTGGCATCGGCGCCTCCAGCAGCCGAAACGTGCTGGGCGCCTGGCTCACGATGGTGCTGCCGCTTGCGTGGGCGGTCTTCCTGTTCGGCCGGCGCCCGGCGGTCAGGGGGGTCTGCTGCGCGCTGAGCGTGGCGGGAGGCCTATTGCTGCTCAGCGGCGGGCTGTGGGCTGCGGCGTTGCTGGCCGTGCTGGCGCTCTCGTTCGTGCGCGGCCGAAGGGCCTTTGTGGCCACGGCCGTCGGCATGTTGGCGCTCTACGGGATCGTCTTCAGCTTCGCCCCCCAGCGGCATGGCCACGTGCTGCTCGATTCCGTGCTGCTTCACAAGAGGGCGGACCGCTTTCGCACGCTGCCCCCCCGCCCGTGCCACCTGCCCCTCGCGCCGGGCGGGAAGGGCGCGGCGTCCCCCGATCCCTGGCAGCAGAAGTTCGTCCAGTGGCAGCCGGCCCTGCTGGCCTTCGCCAGCCGGCCGTTCTTCGGGTTCGGGATCGGCAACTACGAGGGCAACGTAGGGGCCTTCTACTCCCGCCCCACGCACCCGGACTATAACCCCGCGGGCTCATACAACATGGACTGGCCCCCCGGGGGCATCCTCATGGAAAAGGACGCCACGCCGTTCTACGCGGCCTGGCTGGTCGAGACGGGACTGGTGGGCCTGCTCGGGTTCGCCTGGATGGTGATGGGCTTCCTGCGGCGCGCGGCGCATACGCTTCCCCGAAGGCACGCCGGCGATGACCTCGCGCGTGCCCTGAAGCTCGGCGCGATTGCGGCGCTCGGCGCGGTATGCCTGGGGGGGCTGTTCACCGACTACTGGGTGCGGGGCGTGGGGACGGCGCTGACCGTGGTGCTCGCCCTGTGTGCGGCCGAACTGCCGGAGCAGGAAGAGATATTCCCCGCCAGCGAAGAGGTCACGCGCATTTGACCGGGCTGCCGCGTCCCGCGCAACCCGCATTCCCCGACCCAGGCGCGCCTGTGCAACGTGCGCGCCCGGTTGCCACGCTGTGGGAACGCGGGATATAATCTTCTCCTTATGGCAAGTCCAACTGAGAGCGGATCGATGGCCGAAGCCGGATACGCCACCATAATCTCCACGGGCGAGGAACTCGTCAGCGGGCACACCGTGGACACGAACGCCTCGTTCTTGGCCCGGCATCTGACCGAGAACGGCCTGCGCATCCGGCGGATCGTGGCCGTCGGGGACAACCCCGAGGCGCTCACCTTCGAGCTGTTGCGCGTGGCGGCCGACAGCCGGGTGGTCCTGATCACCGGCGGCATCGGGCCTACTGTCGACGACCGCACGCGCGGCGCCGTGGCATTGGCGGCGGGCTGCGAACTTGTGCATGATGAGGGGTCGCTCGAACACGTGCGCCGCGTCATCGAGGGCCACGGGCACCGCATGACCGACGCGCACGCGGTGCAGTGCCTGTTCCCGGCGGGGGCGGACATACTGCCCAACCCGCGCGGCACCGCATGCGGGTTCGCCTGCCGGGTGGGCGGGGCCGTGGCCTACGCGATGCCGGGCGTGCCGGAGGAGATGAAGGCGATGTTCACCGGCAGCGTGTTGCCGCGCCTCGTGGGAGAGAGCCGCGACAGGGTTGTCATGCGCGAGGTGCACACATCGGGCCTGCCCGAGTCGCGCGTGAACAAGGCCCTGGCCGATCTGCTGGAGATGGGCCGTAACCCGTCGGTCGGGCTGAAGGCCCGCGGCGGCTGGGTGACGGTGTGCATTCGCGCCCGGGCCGCGTGCGCTGAGGAAGCCGAGCGCCTGGCGGAGGCCGACTGCCGGGCCGTCGAGGAGCGGCTGGGCGAGGCGGCGTTCGGCCGCGGCGAGGTGACACTGGCCGGATCTCTGGCGCAGGTGTTGGAGGCGCGAGGCCTGCGCCTGGCGGTGGCGGAATCGTGCACGGGCGGCCTCATCGGCAGCATGTTGACGGACGTGCCCGGCGTGTCGGGGGTGCTCCTGCTGGACGTGGTGGCCTACGACAATGCCGCGAAGACGCGCGTGCTGGGCGTGCCGGCCGAGCGGATCAAGGCGAGCGGCGCGGTGAGCCGCGAAGTGGCGCAGCTCATGGCGGAGGGCGCCTGCGAGGTGAGCGGCGCCGAGGTCGGTCTCAGCGCGACCGGCGTGGCCGGACCCGCCGGCGGCACCGCGCGCAAGCCCGTGGGCCTGGTCTACGTGGGCGTGTGTCTCAAGGGACGGACCGCGGTTCGCGAGCTTCGCATCCCCGGCGACCGCCGGCGCGTCAAGGATCGCGCCGCCAGGTATGCGCTGGACTTCGCGCGCCTCGAGGTGCTGAAGGAGAGCGCGGAAACCGGCAGCTTGGGCCGCCGACGGCAAGGTGAGAAGACATGCGGGTGAAGAATGACGGCTACGTCCGGTTTCGCTGCACGGGGTGCGGCAAGAAGCTCAAGGTGAAAGTCACCGACGAGGGTGGGCACATAATCACGTGCCCCCGCTGCCGGAGCTCGGTCAACGTGCCCCTGGTGGGGCCCGAGGCGCAGCGTGCGAGCGTTTCCCTGGGCAACGGGGAGGCCGATCTGGAGGCGGTTGCAGACGTTGCCGAGGAGCCCGCGCCGATGCGGGCGGGAAACCATCGGGCGGACCTGCGGCGCCTTGGCGCGCTGGACAAGTTCTGGTCGGCCGTCGAGCAACTGGACGACGATGTCCTCGGTTGGATGCAGAAGCTCCTGCGCCGGCCGGATCTCTCGGAGGCGGACGTGGTGCGTGAGATGCGCGCGATCGGCGAGAGGCGCGCGAGCGAGATACGGGACATTGCGCTCCGCCACCTGAAAGCCCTGCGGGAGAAGCAGCGAGCCGCTGAGCGGCCTCTCTCCGTGCACTCTGCGGCCGGCAGCACCGCGCCCGCGATGAAACGCAGGGAAGAATTGCGCTGGTCGGTGGTGTTCCTTGAGAACTGCGTCAGGCACGTGCTGCGCATCGACTGAGGCGCCTCGGACGGCCCCACACTAAGGAGAGCAAGATGCCGGAAAACATGGAAGCCATCTTTCAGTATCTGGTGAAGATCCACACGGACGGCCGATGGACGGTGCTCGTGCAGTTCTACGGGAGCGTCGTGGGATTGGTGATCCTGGTTGTCCTGCTGCTGCGCCACGGCAAGAGCCGCGCCCTGGCGCTGCGGGCCGAGAAGGCGGCCGGCAGTGCCCGTGATCTCGTGGCCGACTTCGAGTCCGACCTCGACCGGCGGTTCGAGGCCGTGCGCGGCGAGCTGGAGGAAGCGCTGGGCGCCGTGGTGGAAGCAAACATGCAAACCGCCGAGGAGCGCCTGGCGCAGAACCAGTCCGAGCGATCGGAAGGGACCGAGCAGAGATTCAAGGAGATGCTGGCCGAGCAAGGGGAAACCATCGAGAACCGCATCCAGGAGCTCGAGACCCGGCAGACCGAGCTCGTGGACCAGCGCCTTGCGGAACTGGACGCCCGGCGCACGGAGAGCCTGGAACAGGGTATCCGCGAGGCCGATGAACGCCACGCCGCAGTGGTGGAGGAGCGCATCGCGGAGCTCGAAACCCGCCGCGACGAAGGGCGCGAGGCCGGCCTGCAGGAGTTGGAGGCCCGGGCCAATGAGCGCCTGGACGAGCGCAGCCGTGAGATCGAGGCGCGCGGCGCCGAACAGCTCACCCAACGCCTCGAGGAACTGAACGTGAGCCGTGGCGAGAGCCTGGAACAGGGCATCCGCGAGGCCGATGAACGCCACGCCGCAGTGCTGGACGAGCGCATGGCGGAACTCGGAGCCCGCCGTGACGAACAGCGCGAGGCACGCCTTCAGGAGTTGGAGGTTCGGGCCGACGAGCGCCACGCCGCACAGTTGGACGAGCGCATGACGGAACTCGAAACCCGCCGCGACGAAGGGCGTGAGGGACGTCTTCAGGAGTTGGAGGCCCGGGCCAATGAGCGCCTGGGGGAGCGAAGCCGCGAGATCGAGACTCGCTCTACGGAACAACTGACCCGGCGCATCGATGAGTTGAATGCCAGCCGCGGCGAGAGCCTGGAGCAGAGCGTGCGCGAGGCCGATGAGCGCCACGCCGCAGTGCTGGAGGAGCGGGTCCGCGAGGCGGAGACGCGCCAGCGCGAGTTGCTCGGGGAAGGCCTCGGCGAGCTCGAGGCATCAAGCGCCGAGAAGGTCGAACGACGCCTTGGCGAGCTGGAAGCGGCGGGCGCCGAACGCCTGGACGAGCGGACGAGCGAGATCGAAGACCGCCGGAGCGAACAACTCGAGCGACGCCTCGCCGAGCTCGAGGCGCGCCGCGAGGAGCAACTCGAAGCGCGCGCCCGGCGGCTGGCCGCCGAGCAGGCCGCGCTGCTGGATGAGCGGGCCGCCGAGTTGAGCGCGCGCCTCACCCAGCTCAACGCGGAGCTTCAGAGGCTCGGGCGCCACTTGGTGGATCTGGAGGCCGATCTGCCCAGCATGGTCGACAACCTCCATGACATCAAGCAGTCCGTGGCGATGGGCTACCGCAACCAGCTGGCCGAACTGCTCGGCAGGTTCGACGACGCGGTCCAGGCCGTTATGGGAAAGATGCAGGACGAGATGCAGTCCGGCCTGAGCAGGATCGAAGGTATCCAGAGCATCATGCAGAGCTGGGAGGAAGCCCGCCGTTCGGCCCTCGGCAAGGATGCTGCGTCGCCGCGCACCCGCCCGGGGGTCGCGCCTCCCGCGTCGAGGGCGATCGCAAACCCCCCCGCGCCGGACAAGGAACCCGAGCCGTTCGAATTCGAGGGCCAAAGCGGTTCATGACGGGGGCGGTTGCACCGGGCCCCCAGGGGCCTCTTTGCTCAAGAACGGTTGCACCGCCCGCGGCCTCTTGCTTAAAGGCGGTTGCACCGCTTGCTCAAGGGCGGTTGCACCGCGCGGCGAGCAGCCGTTCTACTCGGGGGCGCTGGCGGCGTCTTGGATGGCCTCGGCAATGCGGATGAAGTCGCCGGGCGCGAGCTGGTCCGGCCTGATGGCGCGCTCGAGGCCGAGACGCCCGAGAACCGCGCCCGCAACGTCCTTGCCCCATCCCATCTCCAGCGCTCGGCCCAGGCCCTTTCGGCGGTTCTGAAGCAGCTTGTTTACGACCCGGCTGAATACCTCGTACCGGGCGGTGCGACCGCCCTTGAGCAAAGAGGCCCCTGGGGGCGCGGTGCAACCGCCCTTGTGGTCAAAGGCCGCTTGCAGCGGCGGGCGGCGCAACCGCTTGGTGGTCAAAGGCCGCTTGCAGCGGCGGGCGGCGGAACCGTCCCCGAGTAGAACGGCGGCCTCGGGCTTTGATGTTCGGGGCGTGATTCGCACGAACGCCGACCCGACCTGCGGCTGCGGCCAGAAGGCCGACGGCGGCACCTTCATCAGCCTCTCGACGTCGGCCCAGTAGGCCGCAAAGACGGTGAGCGGCCCGTACTGCGGCGTTCCCGGCCCGGCAGTCAGGCGGTCCGCGACCTCGGCCTGGAGCATCACGTCGATCTCCGCCGGCTGAGGCTCCCATTCCAGCAGGTTGATGATGCCGGGGGAACTGATCTGATACGGCAGGTTCGCCACGACCTTGAAAGGGCCGTCGCCGGCGGCCTGGCGCAGGGCGCGCTCGACCTCGGGGTTGATGAGGTGCTTGCGGGCGAGGAAATCGGCGTTGACGAGGGTGACGTTCTCGAGGCCGGCCAGGCGATCCAGCGCGGCGGCGTAAAGGCCCGGGTCGATCTCCACGCTCACCACGGCGCGCGCCCGATCCGCCAAGCGCGCCGTGAGGCGCCCCAGGCCCGTGCCGATCTCCAGCACCGCGTCCTCCGGCCCCACGCCGGCCAGCTCGACGATGCGGTCCAGAAGCTGGTCGGAGATCAGGAAGTTCTGGCCGAGCCTTCGCCGCGGCCGGATGCCCAGGCGCTGAAGGATGGGCTTTGGGTGCTCGGAGTTCTGACGCGCGCTCATTGCGCACTCAATACTAATGGGGCAGGGTTCAGCACTCAGACAAGACATTGACAGGATAACAGGATGACGCCGGATACGACAACGACAGAAGACAGGGTAAAGACTAACCCTGGTCTTTCAGCCTATCCCGTGAATCCTGTACTACTCTGCGAAGCAGGACTTCGCTGCGAAGCACGAGTTGATCCTGTCAAAGGCCTGCACTCAGGACTCAGCACTCAGGGAATAACCAGCAGCATGCCGGGCTTGATGTCGCGAGGGTCTTGCAGAGCGTCCGAATTGGCCTCCACGATATCCTTCCACCTGGCGGGCGTGCCGTAGTACTTGATGCTGATTCCGTCGAGCGTTTCGGCCGGCTGAACCACGTGGTAGCGCCTGGCCCCCGCCTCCTGCCAGCGCTCGTAGTCCGTCGGCGGAATGGCCCGGCCGGTGAGCCGCGTGAGCCAGGAATGGGCCACGATGATGACGGCGTCGGCCTCGTCAGGCTTCATCGCCCCGGCTATGATCCCAGTGGCCCGGTCGGCGGGGAGCGTCCGGCCGGCAAGTTCAACCGCCTCGACGCGAACGTTGGGGTGCGGATCGTTCGCCAGGACGGCGGCGAGTATCTCCCCCTCCCCTTCGCCCTCTTGCGAGACGGCCATGAGGGCGGCGAGCGCGCGCTTTCGCACGACCCAGCGCGCGTCCTGCTGCACCGAGAGGCGCAGCTCCCCGGCGGACTCGCTCGCCCCGCAGCGGCCGAGCGCGTCCGCGGCCAGCGCGCGCATCATGGGATTTACGTCCCTGGCCAGGATCGCCTCGCCCGCCTCGCGCAGCGCCGGGCTGAGCGGTCCTTCAAGCTCCAGGAACGCCTCGCGCTGCGCGGCGGCGTCGCGGGATCGCAGGGACGCGAGCGCCAGGCTTTCGGGATTTCGGGCGCTCGAACCCGCGCAACCTGCGGCCACGAGCGGCGCCCATGCAACGGCCGCTACCACGATGATACGCCAGGACTGCGTCCTCATGCCTGCCTCCCGCATTCCGCCAGCGAACGTTTGAGCTCAGGGGCGCGGCGGTAGCCGCGTACCCTGGAGCGATTGGTTAGCGGCTTTGCCTCTGTTCGTATTCTCTCTTCAACAACGGCTCCAATATCTTGTTGATTCCAGGACACCGAAAGCCCTCGTCAAAGGCTCCGGCGAAGTGGCATCGATCTGTCGCATTCACGAGCAGCTCAACTGCGGGGACTTCAGACTCGACTTCCGAGTAGAATTGGAGCCTTCGAAACCCACATGCACACCACTTCCCGTACGGACGTGATTGATAGATGCTGTCCCAAACCTCTTGGATGAGGAACTCCTCGCTAATCGTTACCTGCACATCACCACCGTATCCGCCCTCGCTACCGACCAGGACGATCTTGCGAGTGCTACTGTCTGACAACCCGAATCCGGCCAAACGCTGAACAAGCGGGGGTTGGTGAGAAACCACGGGGGATGTTGCCGAGCACCCAGCTATCAGGAATAGGATACCGAGGGTTGCCACTCTCCCCATGTCTTCGCTCCGCCGCTAACGAGACCCTGGCCGACGTCCAATATAGCACGATTGCCCCCCGGGTCAAGCGCGTCGGAGGCCGGTGCCCGCATAGACGGCACGGGCTCGCCTGCTGGCGAGCCCGCGCTTGGCCAACCCTTGCTCTACCGCCGCTATAGCGACGAGGTTGGTAACCTATGGCAATATCAACCGCATGCCGGGTTTAAGGTCCCTTTTGGGATCTTTCACTAGGTCTGCGTTGGCTTCTTGCAGCTCTTTCAATCTGCCGGCGTCGCCGAGCTGCTTGACGGCGATGCTCCACAGAGTATCGCCCTTCTTGACCTCGTAATACTTCTTCCCGCCGGCCAGCACGCCGGTGGTCGAGAGCGTGCTCCTGCCATCAGAGCCTCGCAGGCCAGCGCTCCGCTCCAGCGCCTCCAGCGGGGGAATCACCAGCTTCGTGTTGATCTTCAACCGGTTGATGTCCTGGATCCGGCCCTTGTTGGCCGCTTCGATCTTGCGCCAGTGGGTGCCGGTCTTGTAGTACTTCTCGCTGATCTTCCAGAGGCTGTCACCCTTCTGCACCACGTGCATACGGGGCACGGCCGGGGCAGCCGGCGCGACCGACCGCACAGGGGGCTCGACAGCGGGCTCGGGCGGCGTCTCATGCGCGGCCGGCGGGGGGCCAAGATCAAAGTGGGGAGGAGGGGTGCCGCCCTCGATCTCCACGGGCACGCTCACGTCGCCGCCACCCGCAGCGTCCTTCCGGCGTTGCTCCTCTTCCATCTTCTTGACCAGCTCTCGCAGGCTGGTGGTCTCCGGTTGGGGAGGGCCGCCGAACGCGCTTATCGCCTCCGTCTCATCCCGTTCCCGGACCTCAGCAGGTTTGCCCTTCCCGCTCCACAGGCAGACCACGATAATGGCGCCGGCCAGGAGCGCCAGAATGCCCAGTATTTGCGCCTCTTTGGGTCTCATCTCGGTTAGACCTCCCACCCCTATCTCTCGAGCAAGCGTGCGCTGCGATTTTGCAGGCCGGGCCATGAAGTTACGTAGAAGATAACCAAACCGCCGGAGTCGAAACAACTTTTCGGCCCTGCCGGCAGCCCGGCGCTCGATCGCGTGCGCGGGGTTGGCCACAAGATGCCTGTGGCAAAGCACTTATCGCTTGTTTCCCCCCCCGGCGCCGGACCGATAGGACAAAGAGATTCCACGTCCGAAAAACTAAGCCTCTACCCACCGTTCGCACGGCATGCGGCCGCGGGCCGCCCTTTGCTTTCCCGCGCCCGAGGGCATATACTCACGGCGCCGATGGCGGTGCAAGCGCCCTTCTTGTTGGAGGGCGGTCGCACCGCCGCCGATACAATCGGTTTGGGTGGCACAGACAGCGGTGCAACCGCTCCTGTGGCACGGACAAAGGCGGTTGCACCGCCCACGGCGGGCCGTTACCACCAAGTCCAGTTGCACTGGTCCAGTTGCGCTGGTGATACAGGCAAGGGACAAAGTCAAAAGGTCAAAGGGTCGAAGGGTCAAAAGGTCCAAGAGTTACGACGACCGGGCGTTGACTTTTGGACTCTTAGACCCTTGGACTCTTCGACCTTCGTTGAAAGGTGGTTGCACCGCTCGCAGGGAGGCCCAGGTATGAACGTCGTGCTCGTGATCTTCGACTCGTTGCGCAAGGACTGCCTCGGCATCCACGGACCCGCCCCCTGGGGGGAGGTCAGGACCCCTCACCTCGACGCGCTGGCGAGTGAATCCCTGGTATTCGACCGGGCCTACCCCGAGAGTCTGCCCACACTGCCCACTCGCCGGGCCATTTACACCGGGCGCCGCGTCTACCCGTTCGAGGGTGGCGACTTCCGCCTGAAAGGCGACTTCGTGGGCGCGGCCGGCTGGGGGCCCATCCCGGAGGAAATCCCGACCCTGGCCGAGACGCTCAAGGCCGCCGGCTATCGCACGGGCTTGATCGCGGACCTCTATCACATGTTCAAACCCTCCAAGAACTTCTGGCGGGGGTTCGATCAGTGGATGTTCCTGCGCGGGCAGGAGACGGACCCCATGCGGAGCGGGCCTGAGATAACCCGGGAGGAACTCGACCGGTGGCTTCCGCCGGCGATGCAGACCGAGCAGCGGGTCGCGTTCCTGCGCCAGTGCCTGAAGAACATGCATGGCCGCACCCGGGAAGAGGATTACTTCAACGCCCGCGTTATGATCGAGGCGGCCCGGTGGCTGGAGCAGAACCGGGATGCCGAGGGGTTCTTCCTCACGGTCGAGAGCTTCGACCCGCACGAGCCGTGGTTCGTCCCGGAGCATTACCGGCGGATGTATGCCGGCCCGGAAGTTCCCCAGCAGGTCGTCTCGGGCTACACGCGGGCCTCGGAGATGATGACGCCGGAGCTCATCGCCGGCACCCGGGCGAACTACAGCGCCCTGTGCACGATGTGCGACCGCTGGTTCGGCCACCTCTACGAGACCATGCGGGTGCTGGACCTGCTGGAAGATACCCTGCTCATCGTCACGAGCGATCACGGCCACTCGATAGGCGAGGGCGACTACCTCGGCAAGCGCGCTTACCCGTCCGCGCCGAGCGTGCTGGACGTGCCGCTCATCGTGCGCCACCCCGAAGGCCTGGGCGCGGGACGCAGGAGCGAGGCCATCGTCCAGCACACGGACATCACGGCGCAGATACTGCAGAGCGCGGGCGTTCAGCCGCCCGGCCGGCTGGACGGCATGTCGTTCATCGACCGCGCTCTGGAGGACGGCGGGACCGTGCGCGAACACGTCACGGTCGGCTGGGGCGCCGCCATCACGGTCGTCGACGCCGAGTGGTGGCTGAACTGCAAGGTCGACGGCAAGGGCGCGTTCCTGCACAAGGTGACGGACGGCAAGCCCGGCGGCGCAAACGTCGCCGAGGACAACCCGGAGGTCGTGGACTCGCTCTACAGGCTCGGCGTCGAGGACGCCGGTGGCGACTTCCCGGACTATGTCAAGAAGATGGCGCTCGAGGCCGAAGATGCGCCCGGGTGCAGCGCCCTGGCCGCACGGCCGGCATGATAGGATCAACTGAGCCCTTTCGCCTGGATTTCCCAGTTACTGTTAGGCTTCAGGTCTGCGAGAGTGTAGAATCGGCTTCCGGATGTCGATCTGAACGCATTTCGCGGAAGTGTTTGGCGCAAGCATGTGCCAGAACAGTGTGTAGCTTAGAGCCGTCAGAAATCGTTGGCAGACTAGTTTCTTAGGGAGAAAGAGCTATGTATTTCGCTCTGAATCTGCTGTGGTTCGTTTTCGGTGGGTGGTTGGCGGCAGCTCTGTGGTTCCTCTTGGGAGCTATCATGTTTCTCACGGTATCCCGTTCGGGTACGGAGCATTCAGAATAGGTGCCTTTGCTGCATGGCCGTTCGGAAGAGAAATTGTCTCGGCTGACATGATCGGACAAGAGCGCAGAGGTGGCACGACGCTGGCCAATCTTTTGTGGGTGGTTATAGCGGGCCTATGGCTGGCTCTTTTCCAAGCAGTTTGGGGAGTCGTTCTGTGTTTTACCGTCATAGGAATTCCTTGGGGTCTGCAATACTTCAAGCTGGCACAGATTAGCTTTGCGCCGCTCGGGAAGAGAGTTGTCCCTAAAGACGTGGCAAAGCTTGCACGGGAAGAAGCTGCCCGGGAAAGACTCGGTCTTTAAAGTTCGAGAGCTGCGAATATGGCTGGCGAAAGAAAGACGGGTTGGGCGCGCCACTTGGTCACCTTCATCATCATTTTCTCGGTGGCCGGGATGATGCTCCGCAAGCCCGGGTGCACGGGAGCGCAGGAACAGCAAATCATTCCCGGCGATGCCCGGATGGTGGAGGTGAGGATCGGCCGCTGGCGGGTGACGGCCGAGGTGGCCGACACGCCCGAGTTGCGCGCGAAGGGCCTCATGGAAAGGCCACAGCTACAGCCCGGCTACGGGATGCTGTTCGCCTTCGAAGGGTCGGACGTGCGCGGGTTCTGGATGAAGAATACCCCGGTCCCCCTCTCGATAGCCTTCATCGCAGAGGACGGCACCATCGCGCGCATCGCGAGGATGCAGCCGAACGACATTACCCGCATCTCGTCGGTCGAGCCCGTGAAATACGCCCTGGAGGTGCGGCAGGGGTGGTTCGAAGACCATGGGATCGAGGCCGGGGCGGAGGTTCAGATCCCGCCGATCCCGCCCGCACCCGTCGCCCCTGCACCGCCACCTGGTGCGGACGCGCCCCCAGGGGCCGTGTCCCCGGCGGGCGAGGAATCCCGTTGATCGCGCCGCCCGGCCGCTCACTGCGCCCGTCCACATTCCCCCGGCAGCGAGAAGCACGCGATGAGGACCATCGTCTGCATAAAGCAGGTGCCTGAGACGACCCGCGTCGAGATCGACCCGGAGACCAACACGCTCGTGCGCGAGGGCGTCGAGAGCGTGCTGAACCCGCTCGACCTGTTCGCGCTGGAAGAGGCCCTGCGCATCCGCGAGCGGCTCGGCGGCACGGTGCTCGCCCTCTCGATGGGGCCGCCCCAAGCCGAGGCCGTGCTCCGCGAGGCCATGGCGCTGGGCGTGGATGAGGGCGTTCTGCTGAGCGGACGGGAGCTCGCGGGCTCCGACACCTGGTCGACCTCCTATGCCCTGGCCTGCGCGGTGCGGGCGCTGGGCGGATTCGATCTCATCCTCTGCGGCAAGCAGGCCATCGACGGCGACACGGCCCAGGTCGGGCCCGAGCTGGCCGTGCACCTGGGGCTTCCGCAGGCGACCTGCGTGCGGCGCGTGCGCGAGCTTACGCCGGAGTCCGCCGTCGTCGAGCGCCTCACCGACCGGGGATACGAGGTGCTGCACGTGCCGCTCCCGGCGGTCATCACGGCCGTCAAGGACCTGAACGAACCGCGCCGGCCGAACCTGGAGGACCTGCACCGGGGCCGCTTCGCGGAGCTTCGCCGGCTCGGGCAGGCCGACGTCGGGGCCGACCCGGACGAGATCGGCCTGAACGGTTCACCGACCCGCGTGGCGCGCATCTTCGCCCCGCCCGCGCGGCGTGGGGGCAGGCGGTTTGAGGACGATCTGGACGAGGGGATCGCCGAGGCCGTGCGGCTCATCGAGCGGGAGGGCCCGGCGTGAGCGAGCTGCGGATCAAGCGCAGGATTTGCACGCAGTGCGGGATATGCGTCGAGGTTTGCCCGGTCGGCGCGCTGGCCATCAGCAGCGAGCGCCTGGAGGTGCAAGAGTGGTGCACGCTGTGCGGCGCCTGCATCGAGCCCTGCCCCGTCGGCGCCCTGTCCCTGGCCGAACGAGAGCGGGCGCCGGCGGCCGACCTGGAGGCCTACAGCGGCGTGTGGGTCTTCGCGGAGCATGTGGACGGCGAGGCGCGTCCCGTCGTGTTCGAGCTGATCGGGAAGGGCCGGGAGCTGGCCGACCGGCGGGGGGCGAGCTGCTCCGCCGTGCTCCTGGGAGACGCGTTGGCGCCGGCGATCCGAGAGCTTTCCCGCTATCCTCTCGACCGAGTATACGTGGCCGAGGACCCCGCGCTCGCCCGGTTCCGAAGCGACGCCTGGGCCCGGGTTCTCGCGGCGATGATCGAGCGCGAGCGGCCGGAGATCGTGCTCTGCGGGGCGACGGCGCTGGGCAGGGCGCTTATGCCGCGCGTGGCGGCGCTGGTTCGCACGGGCGTGACGGCCGACTGCACGGGCCTCGAGATCGACGCCGAGAGTGGCCTGCTGCGCCAGACCCGCCCGGCCTTCGGCGGCAATATCATGGCCACAATCCTCTGCCCCGACCACCGCCCGCAGATGGCCACCGTCAGGTCCAAGGTGCTGCCCGGCCTGCGCCCGGGCCCGGAGCGCGAGGTGGACGTGGCGCGGTTCGAGGCGGAGGCGGCGATGCTCCGCAGCGCCGTGGAGGTGATCGAGACGCACGTGGAAGAGACGGGCGCGCAGTCCATCGCGGAGGCGGACGTGATCGTTGCCGGGGGACGCGGGGTGGGTTCGGCGGGAGGGTTCGAGCTCATCGGACGGCTCGCCCGCGCGCTGGGCGGAGCGGTCGGCGCGAGCCGCGCGGCCGTCGATGCGGGCTGGATGCCCTACTCCCACCAGGTCGGCCAGA
Source organism: uncultured candidatus Brocadiaceae bacterium (assembly GCA_964639345.1). Taxonomy (GTDB): domain Bacteria; phylum Planctomycetota; class Brocadiia; order SM23-32; family SM23-32; genus CAZHPE01. The sequence continues at coordinate 18,075 of CAZXDF010000034.1, forward strand.
CCGGCAAGACCGTGCAGCCGAAGCTGTACGTGGCCTGCGGCATATCGGGCGCGGTCCAGCACCTCGTCGGCATGCAATCGGCCGGGGGGATCATCGCGATCAACAGCGACCCGCGAGCGCCGATCTTCGACGTGGCCGACGTGGGCCTCGTGGGGGACCTGCGCGTGGTCGTGCCACGGCTGGTCGAGGCCGTGGAGCGCAGCAGGCGGAAGGAGGCAGGGCGATGAACGTGCTCAAGGCCGCTCGCGTGCCCGCCGACGATCCCTGCCCGCGCGTTGAAGGGCGCGACCGCATCCGGAGCGAGTTCGCGGGATACCTGGCCGACGAGAGCCGCACGGCGGCCGAGCCGCCGGAGGTTCTCTTTCTTCCCGAGCGTCTGCCGCACGTATGCCAGGCGGTCCGCGAGTGCGCGCAGAACGATTTCCCTCTCACGGCGGCGGGGGCGCGCACAGGCATCGTGGGCGGCGCAGTGCCCGTGGAGTCGCGCGCCGTGCTGGCCATGGAGCGGATGAATCGGTTCCTGGAGGTGCGGGCGTCCGAGCGCGGCGGCGGGTTCGCGGCGCGCCTGGAAGCGGGCGTGATTCTGGCGGACTTCCAGGAGAAGCTGCGCGCCACGACGCCTCAGGAGCTGCCCTGGGCCGACGCCGAATCCCGCGAGGCCGGCATGAGGATGCTTGAGAAGAGCGCTCGCCGCGGGAGGTCGCACCGCAGGTTGCACCGTAGGTCACACCTCTTCTACCCCATCGACCCCACCGAGACATCGGCGCAGATCGGCGGCACGATCTCGACCAACGCCAGCGGCGCGCGCACGTTCCACTACGGGCCGACCCGCGCGTGGGTGGAGGGGCTGACGGTGGTGCTGGCCACTGGCGAGGCGCTCTTCCTGAAGCGCGGCGAGGTGCTCGCCGAGGGCGGCCGGTTCGTGCTTCAGGCCGCTGCCGGCGAGACCGCGATTCCGATCCCGCGCCTGCCGATGCCCGCCACGAAGAACACGGCCGGCTACTACCTCCAGCCCGGCATGGACGCCGTGGACCTGTTCATCGGGAGCGAGGGGACGCTGGGCGTGGTGACGGAGGTGGAGCTGCGGCTGACGCTGGAGCCGCCGGAGCGGCTGGCCGCGACGGCCTTCCTGCCGGGCGAACGGGAGGCCCGGGCGCTGGCTAGGGCGCTGAGGAAGGAGCGTGGTCTCGGGACGCTGGCCATCGAATACTTCGGCCCGCACGCCCTGGACCTGCTGCGGCGCAAGCGCAGCGAAGAAGGGGCCTCCAGCGGCGTGCCGGCCCTGGACGAGGGCGCCGCGTGCGCCGTTTTCGCGGAGATCGCCTTCGAGGGGGACGAGGAGTTCGAGTCCTGCTACCGGACGCTCAGGGGCCTGCTGGAGCGCTTCGGGACGAGCGCGCGCGCCACGTGGGCAGGCGTGACGGCCGGGGAGATGGCGGCCATGAAGGACTTCCGCCACGCGCTGCCCGAGGCCGTGAACGCCATCATCGCCCGCCGCAAGCTGGACGTGCCGAGCCTCCACAAGGTGGGCACGGACATGGCGGTGCCGGACGAACGCCTGGAGGAGGTGATGGCGCTCTATCGCGGGAAGCTCGCCGAATCGGGCCTGGAGCACGTGATCTTCGGCCACGTCGGCGACAACCACCTGCACGTGAACATCCTGCCGCGCTCGGCGGCCGAACTGAAGCGGGCCGAGGGGCTGTATGAGTCTTTCGCGCGCGCGGTCGTCGCCATGGGGGGCAGCGTCTCGGCCGAGCACGGCATCGGCCGCATCAAGCGCCCCTTCCTGCGCATACAGTACGGGGCCGAGATGATCGATGCGATGCGGGCGGTCAAACGCGCCCTCGACCCGCAGGGGCTGCTGAATCCCGGCGTCATCTTCTGAGCGGAGGTCGGACCCAAGCTACGGTATCTCGACGGGCTTTCCGCTCAAGGAGGATTGATAGATGGCGTCGAGGATCTTCATGCACGTGACGCCGTTCTCGGCGGAAGGTTCGGGCTGGGTGCCCGCCAGGACGTGGCGCACGAAGTGTGCCTGGGGCGTCTCCGTCGGCTTCGCGGGCTCCAGCGTCGTCACGGTGTCGATGCCGTTTTCCTTGCGGCACAGGGTCAGCGCGTCCTTGGTCTCGAAGATCGCCCCTTCGCTCCCGCGGATGCTCATCGCCAGCCCGCCCCCGAACGGCTCATAGCCGTCCCAGCTCGCCGCCACGTACATCGTGCAGCCGCCCTCGAACCGGATCATGGCCGTGCCGAAGTCCTCGCAGTCGAACTCCGCGCCCGCCAGCTTCTTGCGCGCCAGCAGGTCGTAGCAGCTCCCGAGGACCGATACGGGCCTGGGGTAACCAAGGAGCCAGAGGGCCAGGTCGATCCGGTGCACGCCCAGATCGATAAGCGGCCCGCCGCCGCTCTTGGCCTTCTGGCCGAACCAGGGCGACCAGAGCGGATAGCCGTCCCGTCGCAGATACGTGGTGGTGACGTGGTAAACCTCCCCCACGAGGCCCGCGTCCATGACGGGCTTCAGGGTGGCGGCGCAGGCCAGGAAGCGCATGTTGAAGTGCATCATAAGGGTCCTGCCGACCTTCTCGGCCGCGCCCTTCATCTGCTCGGCCTCGGCGGTGTTCATGGCCATCGGCTTCTCGCACAGCACGTGCTTGCCGGCCTTCAGCGCCTCCAGCGTCACCGGGCAATGGAGGTAGTTCGGGAGGGCTATGCTGACGGCGTCGAGGTCCCGGTGCTTGAACATCTTCTGATAGTCCGTGAACCCTTTGACCCCCGGCCGGTCCTTGAGCGCCCCGTCCAGGCGCTGCTGATCGATGTCACACAGCGCCGCCACTTCCGCATCGGCGCACTCCTCGTAGCCCTTCAGATGAGAGCGTCCCATTCCGAGCCCTATGACGCCGACCTTCAGCTTTGCCATGCCTCTTGTTCCTCTGGTACCTGGAGCGTCGGGCGGGGCGCACGTCAGCGGCCGTTCCAGATGGCGGCACGCCGCCCGGCAAAGGGCCGTCAGTATGCCGGGCGCGCGGCCCCGTGTCAACCCCCGGCCTGCGGGCTCTGGGCGGCATTGGCGTTGACCTGCGCCGAAGTTACGCTAAGATGTAGGGTTGCATTTGTCATTGGGAGCCCCAATGGGCGAAGGTCCTGACTTCATCGGCATAGGCGTCCAGAAGTGCGGTACCACCTGGATGGCGGCCCGCCTGGACGAGCACCCCCAGGTGTACGTCCCGGAAAAGGAAATCTCCTTCTGGACCCACCACTTCCGCAAGGGGTACGGCTGGTACCACGAGTACTTCAAGGGCAAGGGCGACCGGATCGCGGGCGAGATCTCGCCGAACTACCTCTTCACGCCGCGGCCGCATTCCATAACCCTTGAGCACTACCCCAGGTGGTCGCCCCAGTCGCTCATCAAACTGCTCACCCGGCCGCACCCTGCCGCGCGCGACGAGATCAAGGCAGCCTATCCCGACATCAAGGTCTTTGCGGTGTTTCGCAATCCCGCCGACAGGGCCTGGTCGCACTACTGGATGTGGGCGCAGAGGCGAAAAAGAAAGGGCAAGGCGCGGTTCATCGTCCCGTTCGAGAAGATGTTCCGCGACAACGGCCGCTGGATGCGCACCCATGGCCACTATGCGAGGCACCTGAAGTACTGGCGAGACGCCTTCCCGGACATGGGCGTGTTTCTCTTCGACGATCTCGTGGCCGACCCCGCAGCCTTCGGTGCGTCCGTCTACCGCTTCCTGGGCGTGGATGACACGTTCGTCGGCAATGTCGGCAGCAACCCGAACCGGCGAACCTACGAACCCATGAGCAACGAGGCCCGCCGGATGGTCCTCGACTACTACAGGGACGACATACTGGAGTTCTCCGGCCTGATCGGCCGCGACCTCTCCCACTGGCTCCAGTAGAGGACCGGTCCCGCGGCTCAGCGTTCGTATCCCAGTCTTGCGAGCAGGTCGCCGAGGAGGGAATTCAGCGTCTCGATGTCTGCCGGGGTGAGGTCCTCACGCCACCTGACATTGCGGTCCTCCAGGTCGCCGGCCAACTCCTTCAGGGCGCCCTGATCCCACGCAAGCTCGCACTTTTCAGCAACAGCATTCAGCACGTCCACGGGGCGTTCGACGAAAGCCTCGTACCGGGTCTCCATGTATCTCTCCGCCGGGATCTCCGCCGCCGATCCGAGGGCCTGTTCCACGGTCAGCTTCCATTGCATCGCACAGGCTTCGAGCATCGGCAGCTCGACAAGCGCCCGCCACCCCGGCGGACGCATGCCCCAGTAGGCCGCTTCGTGCCTCCTCCTGATGCGCAGCAGTGAATTCGCAACAGCACGGCCATCGCGTATCACGTGGAGGAAAATGGCGTCAGGGAGTACCTCGTCGAGGAACCCCATCCGCGCCGAGTTGCCGGGCGCCTTGCATACGAAACGAGGCTTGTTGAACAGCGCCAGGTTGTTGCCGACGACCTTGCGCAGGAACCGCCGCGCGCGGGGGCTCGTGTCCTGGCGGCCGAGCGAATCGTCGTCCCCGCGCGAGAACCTGCCCCAGACCTTCTTCGCTTCGGTCGGGCGATGATCGGTGCGAAAGAGCATTATCATGCGGGTGAGCAACGGCGAACTCGGCGCCTTCTTGGTAATGTTGGAAATCCACGCCAGGTCGGGATGCCGCGCAAGCTTCTCGTAGAAGACACTTGTGCCGCTGCGGGGGGCGCCGACGATGAATATGGGAGCACGTATCTCCACATCCATAGGGCGCCTTCCCCATAAATGAAGCCTCGGCGCTTCGCCGCGCGCCACCCGCCGAGGGGCCGCCAGTATGCGGGGCGCACCGCTCCGTGTCAACCCTTGGCACGCAGCTGCGAACGCCGTTCCCGTTGACTTCCGCAGAACCTACGCTAGAATTGTAGGGTGCCTTTCTCACGAGGAGCCGCAATGGGTGAAGGCCCCGATTCTATCGGCGTAGGCCCCGATTTCATCGGCGTAGGCGTCGCGAGGTGCGGTACGACATGGGCCGCCGCCCGCTTGAGCGAACATCCACAGACCTTCATCCTGAAAAAGGAAGTCTCCTTCTGGACCCATTACTTTCACAAGGGATACGGCTGGTACCACCAGTACTTCAGGGACAAGGGCGCCCGCATCGCCGGCGAGATGTCGCCGAACTACCTTTTCACACCGCGGCCGAATCCTGCAACCCTCGAGCGCTATCCCAGATGGTCGCTCCGCTCGGCCAGCGAGCTCAGTCAGCAGGCAGATACAAGGGTGCTACAGTGAAGAAGCTGATTATCGTCCACGGAATGAAGAGAAGCGGTAATCACGCAATAATCAACTGGTTGAAAGCCCATGATCGCTTCGTATTCTTCAACAACATAATCCCTATTGCTTCCATACTGAGGGGAGTGAAGACGATCCCACCACCAGTCGATTTCACGCTATGGCTGCGACGTGAACTTCTTCCAAGGGGTCTGCAGTGGGCTTTCTTCCTGAAGAGGTTCGCTCTGCGCACCCGCCGCGTGATCGTCAGCCTCGAAGACCATGATTTGCAGATCAGGCCTTTCCTAAATGTACCCTGCGAGGTCACTAACATCTTGATACTGCGCGATCCCCATAATCTGTTCGCGAGCCGAATTCGAAAAGCATCATTGGTCGACAACCCGGCTTATCCCGGACGTGCTGGTCCAGCTATGGAACGAGTCGTTCAGGTCTGGAAGGGCCACGCACGAGAATACTTGGGACTGACCGATTACTTGGATAACAGATTGTGCATCTACTTCAATTCCTGGGTTTCCAGTCAGGACTATCGCCGGCACGTTAGCCGAGGATTGAGTCTGGAGTTCACAGATGACGGGTTCTCTCGAGTCTCCCAAATCGGTGGCGGAAGCTCTTTCGGCGGCACCCGGTTTGCAGATGACAGTCTACGGGTGGATGTGCTCAATCGGTCAAGCTATCTCACGGATGCTGAACGCCAGTTACATAAGGACGTAGTCGAGGATGAAGAGTTGCGTGAGCTCGCACACAGGATTGCAGTGAGAAACCAGAGATACCAAGTAATGGCGGGCGAAGAAGACGCATGAGGCCAATGTTGAGTAATTGGTATAGGCTCTGTCTGAAAAATGCTCGCTCCAGTAGGCCGCGCCTGAGGCCGGCAAAATGTAGGCTTTTTCTGGTCCACGATGGCCGGCCCGAGCTCGGAGGCAAAGGAGGGCGTGCAGAGACACGGCCTGGTGGATGGAGATTGAGAGGATGTTCCGGGACGACGGGTGCTGGATGCGGACCCATGGCCACTATGCTAGGCACCTGAAGTACTGGCGAGAAGCCTTCCCGGACATGGGGGTGTTTCTGTTCGACGATCTCGTGGCCGACCCGGCGACCTTCTGTGCATCCCTGTACCGGTTCCTGGGCGTGGACGATACCTTCGTCGGCAATGTCGCAAACAACCCGAACCGGCGCACGTACGAGCCCATGAGTGACGGGGCCCGCCGGATGGTCCTGGATCACTACGGGGACGAGATCCGGGAATTCTCCGACCTGATCGGCCGTGACCTCTCGCACTGGCTCGAGTAGAGGACTGGGCCGGGGAATGCCGTTTCGCGCCCCGTCCGGCGGATCACTCTACCTCGCACGCATCGAGGGCCTTCAAGACCTCCGGTATGTGCGTGGAGGCCGGGCCGCCGCCCATCATCAGGGCCACGCCCGCGGCGTCCAGTATCTGGGCGCGGCGCAGGCCCGCCTTAGCGCCGCCCTTGACATGCAGGTAGATGCAGGGCGAGCACTGGATGGCCACGGCGATGCCGATTGCCACGGCCTCCTTCTCGGCCACCGTCAGTGCCCCTTCGCTCATGGCGGCGTCGTAGAGCTTCCCGAACCCCCCCGTCAGGGCGGGCACTTCCTTCTGCATCTTGCCGTAGCTTCTCTTGAACTCGTCGTAGTACGCTTTCACCTCTTCCGACATGGGCTTGCTCCTGCTGTGGGAACCTGGTCCGGGACCGGGCCGCCGGCGAACGCGACGCCCGCCGCGCTCGAATGTATCCCCGCCGCGCAGGTGTGTCAACCGCAGCACGCCCCTTTCCTCGTCGCGGAGCAGGGCGCGCGTTTGGAATGGACCGCGCCGCTGCATTTGGGGTATAAGATTGGTACTGAAACATCAGACTTGCCACAGAGGACACAGAGAACGCGGAGAAAGGAAGAAGGACGGAGGTCAGCGCACAGGAGTCGGCACTCCGGTGCTTCCTTTGCAGGAGTCTCTCGACTACACAACTACAGTCCACACGGGAAGGGCCGTGGACACTGATTCACACAGATATACACGGATGACGACACATCAAGAACGGCAAAGGCATTTGACCACGGAATGCACGGAAACGCACGGAAACAGTACACCAGAGGGTCCTGTCGTCTTCCGTGTCATTTTCGTCCTTCGCAGTAGCACTGCTACGGAGAACGGACCGTGTATTCCGTGGGCGCGAAGCCGTTTGTCTCCGTTCCGTTCAGGACCAAGGTCAAGAGGTCAAATGGATGCGATGAAGGATGTCTTTGCCACGAAAGGCGCTTGCACCGCTGGGCTTGGACTCTTTGACTCTTTGACCCTCAGACTCTTCGACCTCCGTTGGCGGCTTTAGGGTTGTAGAGTCAGGTCTGGGCGCTGGGGCGCCTTGCGCAAGGAGGAATCGAGTGGTCGACGCCATGTGCATCTTCGTTGTGCTCTTCTTCGCGGGTGTGGGATATGTTCGCGGCATACTTCGCGGGACGCTGGCGGTCTTGGCCATCGTCGCGGCATACTTCGCCAGCCTGCCGCTTTCCAGGCCGCTCACTCGCGTGCTGATGAATGCCAGCGAAATGTCCGCGGGGGCGGCGGAGAATATCGCCCGCGTCTTTGCCGGCCTGCTCGTGCTCTTCTCGCTCTTGATCGCGGTGAGGCTTATCGACAAGCACATCGGTCGCACGCGCCGGGGCCTGCCGGTCCCGTGGAACCGCAACCTGGGCGCACTGGCGGGGGTGGCGTTCAGCCTGGTCCTCGTCTTCAGCGGGCTGTGCGCGGCCGACGCCATCTACAAGGCCTCGCCCGGGGCCGAGGGCTGGTGGGTGCGGCAGGTGGCGGACTCCCGCCTGCGAGGCTGGGTCGGAAAGCACAACCCCGCCGACCGGCTCCTGGTGACCGACGCCCTCAGCTTCGTGCGCGCCGCAAAACAGCAACCGGAACTCTGGGAGAAGCTCAGGGACAGCGAAGAGGTCCAGGGCCTGGCCGAGCATCCCTCGGTCAGAGCCGTCCTCGCGGACGAGGAGTTGATGAAAGAGATCGAGGGGGCCGTGGGGGAGAAGGACCTGAAGCGGTTGCACAACATCGGCAGGCGCGAGAAGATCCGCGCACTGCTTGAGGACCGGGAGCTTCGCGCGAGGCTTCTGTCCCCCGCCCTCCGCCAGCGGGTCAAGGAGCTCCTGGAGGAGCAGCAGAAGAAGGATGCCGAAGGCACAGAAGCCGGCAGGCCCGAGGCCGACCCCTGAGTGCTGAGTGCCAACGAAGGTCGAAGAGTCCAAGGGTCTAAGAGTCAAAGTCCAGCGGCGCAACCAGTGCAACTGGACGGGGTGGAAAAGGCCTGGATGCCTGTGCCACCAAGAGCGCTTGCAGCGCCTGTATCACCAGAACCGATTGCATCGGCGGTGCAACCGCCTTTCGTGGTGTCGTAGCTCTTGGACCTTTCGACCCCCGCCTGCCGGCCGGCGGGCAGGCTTCGACCTTTTGACCTTGCTGCTGGCCCCTGACCTGACCGCACCCATCACTTCGGGCGGCGATCTCTGGGCCCGGGGGCGGAGAAGAAGAAGAGGGGCCTGGACACGACGAACCCCCAGAACCTGGCGAGCTGGTTGGGGAAGTAGCTGAAGACCAGCGCGCGGGTGCGCATGGACTCCGGCTCGTGCAGGAACCACGCGAGGGCGGCAGCGGCGAGCACGAAGGCCGACCAGAGGTAGAAGGTCAGGCGCAGGTCGACGGCGTAGCCGGCGCCTTCCAGGTGCGTTACGAGCCAGCCGCCCAGGATCGGCATCGGGAGGGAGGCCAAAGTCACGAAAACGCTGTAGGTTGCGAACTGGACGGAGCGGCCTTCCGGCCTCGACAGCTTGTACATCATGCTCTGAATCGCGATCCCCACGGCGGCGCTCCCCAGACCCGCCACGAAGTTGCTGAGAGGCATAAGCATATAGGCCCGCTGCGGCGAGCCCGGCGGTATGAACAACCACGTGATCGAACACGGGGCCATCAGCAGAAGGCCCAGGATGAGGATCGGCCGGCAGCCAAACCTGTCCGCGAGCTTGCCCCAGTGCGCCGAGGAAAGGAGCATGGCCGCCACGAAGATGGAGTTCAGAACGCCCAGTCCGAAGAAGCTCACGCCAACGTCGCGGAGGCAGTAGGCGTTTCCGAACGGCGCGGCGATGCTCGTCATGGCGAGGACGGCGTTGACAAGCGCCAGCAGAACGAACTGCCGGTTTCGCAACGTCTCGCGCGCCAGCCCCCAGAATGGTGGTTTCGTCCCTTCCCCCGGCAGCGGACAGTCCGGTTGCGGGATGTGCAGCGCGGCCGAGACAAGGCCGAAGACGGCTCCGAAGAAGAACAACCCCATGAAGGCGACCAGGCCGTGTAACTTGATCCTGTCGAGCAGCCCGCCCTCGATGATCGCGAACGCCGAGCCGACTATGCCCCCGAAAAGGGTGCAGTAGCCGAAGAACCGCCCCCGCCGCCCGGCCGGGACCAGCTCGCCGATCCAGCTCGACCTGGCGTTGTCGACGAATTGCGCCGACAGCGTGACCAGGCAGATAACGCCGATCAGCACGGCCATCCGCCCCCCGGTGCCCATCGCCTTGCCGAAGAGCGCGATGATCACGACAAGAAACCAGCTCAGGGGCCACAGGAAAGAGGCGACCACCGTGATCTTCTTGCGGCTGACACCCCGTTCGACGACATACGCGGCCAGGAACTGGCCGATCACGAAGACCTGCGGAACGCCGGCCATCACGCCGAGCAGGACATTGCCCGCCCCAAGCTCCATCGCGAACCCGACCAGGAACATCCCGCCCGTGCTCGCCGCGAATATGGCGAACAGCATCATCTGCGCGTAGGTCAGCCGGATGGCCCGGCCCACCTGCGCGGCATCGGGCATGGGGATTTGTTCGCGGGCTTTGATCCGTTCGGCCACGTCACCGCCTCGTCACGCTCAGTCTCCCCGCGAACTGAGGGGGAGAATCCAAGGAAACCCTGCGGATTCGGCCCGCCGCATCCGCGGCAGGGCCAGATGATACCGAACTCGCGGCTCAACCGGAATGCGCGCCCGCCTTTGCCCTACCGGATGCCGACCGCGCGGCGCACCTCATCCATCGTGGCCGCGGCGCGTGCCCTGCACCTCTCGGCGCCGCCGCGCATGACCTCGTCCACGTAGTCTGGGTCGGACTCGTAGCTCTTGTAGCGCTCGCGCACGGGCTCGAGCTCCCGGATCATGTTGTCAGCCAGGCGCCTCTTGCAGTCGATGCAGCCGATGCCCGCCGTGCGGCAGCCCTCCTCGCACCAGGCAGGGTCCTCCGGCGGCGAGAAGCCCACGTGCATGGTGTGGATGTTGCAGATCTCCGGCGTGCCGGGGTCGGCGCGCCTGACGCGCGCCGGGTCGGTCGCCGCCGGCCGGAGCAACTCCCATATTTCGTCCGGCTCCGCGAGCAAGGGAATGTAGTTGTTCAGGCTCTTGCTCATCTTCGCCTTGCCGTCCAGGCCCATCACGCGCATCACCTCGCCGTGGTAGGGCTGCGGCTCGGGGAAGACGGGCCCGTAGCGGCTGTTGAAGGCCCGGCAGATCTCGCGCGCAAGCTCAAGATGCTGAACCTGATCGTCGCCCACCGGCACCACCTCGGCCTTGTAGAGCAGCACGTCCGCTGCCATCAGCACCGGGTAGGTGAACAGGCCGGCGTTGACGTGCTCCTTGTGCTGGGCGCCCTTCTCCTTGAACTGCGTCATGCGGCTCAGCTCGCCGTAGGCCGCGCACGTGCCGAGGATCCACGCCAACTCGCAGTGCTCGGGCACGTGGCTCTGCACGAACAGTGTGCACCGCTCCGGGTCGAGCCCCGCGGCCATGTTGACCATCAGCATCTCGCGCACCCGGCCGATCATCTCGCCCGGCTCATACGGCACGGTCATCGCGTGCAGGTCCACGACGCAGAAGATGCAGTCGTACTGGTCGATCATCTTCGCCCAGTTCCGAATCGCCCCGGCGTAGTTGCCGATGTGCACGATGCCGCTGGGCTGGATGCCGCTGAAGACGGTCTTCCGGCCCGTCGCGTCGGGGGCGGGGGCTTCTTGGCTCATTGTGAAATCTCCACTCGGAGGGAGTTCCGGAAAGCGGTCCGGCCCGCATGTCCTACCACTTCGCCGCGCGGATTCTCTCGGCCGCCTGCCGCGTCTCTTCGATGCTCGGCACGAGCGCGAACCGCACGAACCCTTCGCCGGGATTCAGGCCGCCCTCGGTCTCGTTGCTGATCCACTCACCCGGCGTGGTCACCACGGCGATCTCGGGGCTGAGGAGCCGCGTCGCGAGGTCCACGCCCGAGCGGCCCTCCGGCGCGCGCTGCCAGTGGTAGATCGTGGCGGCCGGGCGGCAGTCGTCCAGGCCGCTCTCGACCAGCGCATCGGCCAGTATCCGGCGCTTGCGCGCATACGCCTCGCGGCTCTCGCGCACGTGCTCCTCGTCGCTGAGGGCAGCGATGGCCGCCTCCTGGATGAAGTTCGGCGTGCCGCTGTCGATGTTGGTCTTGACCTTCTTGAACGTGGCAACGATCCGCTCGTCACCCGCCACCCAACCCACCCGCCATCCCGTCATGGCGCTGCGCTTGGACAGGCTCTGGAAAACGACCACGCCCTCCCTGTCGATCTCCAGGGCGCTGACGGGGGGCTCGCCGGTGAAGTAAATCTCGCTGTATGCCTCGTCGCTTGCGATGATGATGTCGTGCCGATGGCCGAACTCGACGGCGTCCTCCAGGAACGACCTGGGCGCGACGGCGCCCGTCGGGCTATTGGGGTAGTTGATCCACATCACCCGCGCCGCCCGCGCCACCTCCGCGGGGATCGCCGACAGGTCGACGAGGTAGTCGTTCTCGGCGAGCAGGGGCACGTAGTAGACTTTGCCCTCGGCGAACAGGGTCCCGCGCGTGTAGGGCGGGTATCCCGGCGATGGCGCGATCACAACGTCGCCGGGGTCCACGAAGGCCTCGGCGAAGTTGAACACCGCCTCCTTCGAGCCGATGGTCGATGTGACTTCGGCCTCTGGGTCCAGCGCCACGCCGTGGCGGCGCCGGGTCCAGTCGGCCACCGCCTGGCGGTACTCGTCCATCCCGATGTAGCTCGGGTAGCCGGCGGTCTTGTGCCTCTCGATGCCGGCCGCGGCCGCCTTGCGCGCGACCGGCGGGGGCGGGATCGTCGGGTCGCCCACGCCGAAATCGATGGGCTCGATGCCCCTGGCCTTCAGGGCGTCAACGAGCTTGTCCACCTCGGCGAACGCGTAGGTGCCCATGGACTGCACGCGCTGGGAAGGGACGATGTCCATTGTCATCCTTATGCCGTATGGCTGCCTTGAGTTGCCTGGCCCCGCGCCCTGCGGTGGCAGGGCTGCGCATCGCAGGGTCGGGCCAGCACTATAGCTTGCGGCGGCGGGCGAGTCAATTGAAATGCGCCTCGGCGGGTCTCAGGGGGCCGCCGGCTCGGCACCGGAGGGGGCGATGCTGCCGGGCTCGGGCTCGATGACGGCGGGATGCTCGACGATGAGCGTGTGCCTTGCCACTGCCGTTCTCCACATGCGCTTCCTTTCCACGTGCGACCCAGTTTTCCTCGCATTCTCCCCGTGCTAGCCTTTGGACTTCGGTCTATGTGCTATGGTGCGCCTATTGATACTCACTAGCCGTGGTGCCACCAAGCACTAACCTTTGCTGCCAGGAGCCATATGGTTGCGCCAATGGTCAGCAAGATGGCCCAAGGTGCGATGCGACCGCTTTCGGAGGCACTGCACGACCCAATCATCCAGACCACTCCAGCCATCAATGCGAGTGTGGACAGTAGGATATGCCCCTTGAACCGTTTGGCGGTTCTCTCCACCGTGCGGACTTGACGGCCCCCTACTACGTCCGCGGCGCCCCGGAGGGGGCAGCCACAATGAGGGCAGCTTTCCGCTTTGTCCGAGATTTGCTTTTCGCACTCCGCACATTGCACCAAAGCCATGTCTCTGTCCCTTTCTGTGGGATGGGCTCGTTGAGAGCTCCGTCTCGACCTTGTCACATGTCC
>CAZXDF010000035.1:0-5627 GCA_964639345.1 uncultured candidatus Brocadiaceae bacterium
AGCATCATGATGCTCTCGAAACCCGCCTTCTGCGCGAAGACCGCGATCCCCTCGAACTGGCCGCGGGTCCACTTGCGCACGTCCGGGTCCGGGTGACTGACGGGCTTTCCGAAGTCCAGGACGAACAGCTCGCAGATCTCCAGGCCGTTATCATCCATCACCCGGTGCAGCCGCTCGCTCTGTCCGTCGGGATCATCGATGGCCTCCTGCGGGAGGATCTGATGATAAGTGTCCCATCCGGCCGCTCCGACATCCACCAGGTCGAACCCGAGTTCCTTCACGACCCGCCCCGATTCTTCCAGCGATATGTCACCAAAGCTGAAAGTCGCTCCGCCTATGCGTACCATTTACTCCTCCTCACTCTGTCTTCGGAAACGCCGTTATGCCCTGCCTTATCTCTGCCTGGGATCCCGCCACCACTCGTCCCGGCGCGGGGCGTGGCGGTGATCGCGGTAGTCCACGAGAAGCTCCACGTCGTGCAACAGCACGGGGTAGATCACCCGCGGATCGTGCGTCTTCAGGTCCACCCGCACCGTGTTCTCACCCACTGCGGGAAGCGGGCCGCGGCGCATCAGATCGACGGTGATCCAGTAGTGCATGTTCATGCGCGTGTTCCCCGGCACCTGGCGGACCGAATAGGTCCAGTCCAGCCACTCCTGATGCTCCCGGGGGATGCGTGTATCGTTGACGTAGAGCTCAAACGTATCGGTATCGATGAAGTTAGTCAGGCGCACGCGCAGCTCGCAGCGCGCCAGTTCACCCTTCGCATGCCACGCGGCCAGGTCGTCCGAGACGTAGAGCGACTGGGGCGTCCCGCGCGCTCCCTCGACCAGCTCCACCGGCAGCGGATGCGGCGAGCCGTAGTCGCCGGGCCTGTCGTCCGCTGTGTTCGGTCCCTGGCAGACGAAGAAGTGCTTGTCCTTGTGGGCCAGCAATTCGGGATGACCCATGAAGCGAAGGTTGGCCAGGTCGCTATCCGTGTAGGGGTAACCGGACGGGTAGTAGGTGTGGAAGAACACGCCTTGCGCTCCGACCGCATACCCGTTGGCGGCCAGTGCAGCCTGCATCTCCCGCGTCGCGTCGGCATAGGCGTCGTGGCGGATGTTCGTATTGACGGCCGTGACAATCCTGACGCCGGTGCTGCGGGCGGCCTCGACCAGCTCGGCAATGCCTCTCGGGTGCGGCTCCGCAAATCCTGCCCTGTGAGGGGGCATTGCGAGGATCGTGTCGGCGATGTCCTCCCGGATCATCGTCTCCAGGTCGATGCCAAGGGCCTTGGAACCGGCGAGCGTGGCAGCCGCGCGCAGAAGCAGCCGCTTGGGTCGGCCCTGTTCCTTGCCGGCCGCGTCGCACAGCGCGCGCACGTCGCGAACGAACTGAGTGAAGGTCTCCGTGTGCGTGGGGATCTCTCTGCGCGCGACGAACGGTGCGCCGCCGGAGAGGTGCAGTTCGATCCCGTCGCTCTCGTAGCTTCCTACGAGCTCTTCGATCACGGCCAGCCGGTTGCGCCGCACCTCCTGGATGGCGTAGGAGAACCGCGCGGGATTGTCCCACTGGGCCTCGGGGAAGTCGGGCTCGGGGCCGATCTGGTACTCGGGGTGGTCGAAGCAGAAGTCGGAGCAGCGGCAATTAGTGGCCTCGGCGCGCTCCTCGTGGGACATGCCCAGGATGAGGCTCGGCATGAAGGTGAAGCCCAGCTCGTGGGCGCGGTCGCAGACGACCCTGAGCGGATCGTTGCCATCGGCGATGAACCGCTCCAGGTTGCGCCCGGCGCGGTACCAGATGATGTGGTTGGTCTTCCTGACGTTGTGCCCCCAGCGCTCTCCGGCCCGGGTGTCGTAGAGCAGCACACGGCAGTCGCCCACGCAGTACGTGATGGTGTCGATGCCCAGGTCCACCAGCTCGTCGATAGGCGCGGTGTAGATCCGCTCATCCATCGGCGGCTCGTGGATGTAGACCGACGAGTGCCGCCCGTCGGTGTAGAAGATGACCTCGTGCTCACGGCTCATCCCTCAGGCCTCCCATATCGGCCAGTCGCTTTCCCGGAGCCGCTTCCAGAGCCCGTCGAACTCCTTGCTTCCGTCGTCCTCCCATTCGTCCAGCCGCACGCCCGGTGCGAACGCCTCGTCCACGCCCAGCTTCATAAGGCCCTCGGCCTGCTGGAGGTCGCGGTAGTAGTGCTTCATTCCGCCCGTCATAGTCACCACGGAGATGTGCCGCGGCCATTCGCGCGCGGGCGTGTTCCTGTAGCGTTCCACCGCATCTTCGTCCAGCTCCACGCCCAGCCCTGGTCCCTCCGGCACCCTCATGAAACCCCGCTGGACCTTGTGCGGTTCCACGATCAGGTCGTCCTCGTAGGCGTGGCTGACCGTAACGCCGGGCAGGGTGGCCGTGGGCATGATGGCGCCGAGCTGGAGCGCGAACGCCGTGGTGATCCCTGTGCCCACATATTGGAGCAGGATGGGCGTATTCGCCGCGCCAAAGGTCCAGGCAGCCGCCAGCGCGTGCCGCACGGACGTGTGGCTGCACAGTGCGCCGTCGATATCTCCGGCCCTCAGCGCGTTCCAGGGCCCCGAAGGCTGCCGCGAAGGCCCCTCCAGGAGCACCGACACCCCGTGCAGGTAGAACGGAATCCTGATCTCGTCGTGAAGCCGCCGCCAGCCGACGATGTCGTGGGCGAAGATCGGCTCTTCGACGCCCTTCACCACCGGGTACTTCTCCAACTCCCGCAGGATCGGCAGGGCCTTCTCCACGCAGATCAACGAGCCGTTGAAGTCGTACTCGACGCGGAAGTCCGGCGGGGCCACTTCCTGGATGACACGCGAGAGCTCGATCACGTCAAAGAACGCCCTGCCCTTGCACTTCAGGCCCCGGTAGCCGCGCTCCACGGCCACCTTCACCTCCGCGGCCGTGTCTTCGGGCGACATGCTCGGCATCCACCAGCCCATCGACACCCAGTCCCGCACCTGCTGGCCCATCACCTTCCACGCCGGCACGCCCAAGTGCTTGCCCATCAGGTCGTAGCAGGCCATGTCCAGGTTGAATCGGCCCAGGCTCATCACGTGATCGAACGGATTGGTGCCGACATAGACGTCCAGGTCTTCCTGCTTGAAGGGCTGACCGGCGCTCTCGCCCAGGCCGACGAGGCCGGTGTCGGTGTGGAACTTGTAGACCGTCACCTCCTCCTCCATTCGGAAGTGGTGGAACGCCGTGCGAATGCGATCCTCATACGGCACTCGCAACGGGATGACCTCGATCTCCGCGATCTTCATCCTGGTTCTCCCTGCCGGTCAAACGATTCTGATCCATCTACGGAAGACAGATCGAACATCCTACTCCGTGCGGCAAACCAGGGCAACTCGCAACGTGTCGCCAGTCTCGCCGCGTCCCGCAGCGATATGCGAGGGCCGCTCGTCACGTTCCCTGCCTCGCCGGGAACATGCCGTACTCGACTGTGATCTCCACATCCTCGACCGTCACGCCGCCGGCAAGTCCGTCGGGCCTCTCCAGCAGAGATACTTCCAGCAGGTTCCGGCCCCTCTTGGGGCGCACCTTCTCCAGGCGGAACTTCAGCCACTGGGCCGCGTATGGGCCGTGCTTTTCGGTGGCGCCGCGCTCGCACGGTTCTGCGCCCAGCGACTCGCCGTTCAACAGGATCTCCAGTCGATCCGCCGAAACCAGATTGCTCACGTCGACCCTGAGCAGCATCCGGCTCACGCGGTCATTGCCCGGGTCGTCCGCTATGGCGAACGGGATACGGTATCTCTTGCGCTCCAAGCGCCCGTTGGACGGGTCCGGGTCCGGCGCGGGGATTTCAAGGGGCAGGTGCGCCGGGTAGTCATGGTCCTTGCCGGCCTCCGAGCGGCGGCGCAGGAAGTAGTGCTTGTCGCCCTCCTGTACGAGCTCCGGGTCGCCCAACTCCGTGAGGATGCGCCGCCCCGCATCGTCCACCGGCCAGGGGAGGAACAATGTGTAAAGCCCGTCGACGCCGAGGGCCCAGAAGTTGGCGGCCGCCGCCCGCATCATGGCCGGCGTGGCATTCTCCGTCGAGCAGAACCTGCGGCTCTCGTCCCGGTAGTACGGTTGGAGCATCCCGTAGATGGACACGTCGCTTTCGTGCGCCGCCTCGACCAGCCACTCGATCGGCATGTCGGCGTCGAGGACGAAGCTCACATACAGCATCGGCAACACGTAGTCCACCAGCCCGTCGCGCAGCCACGCGCGCACGTCCAGCCCAGCCTTCAGGTTCAACTCCTCCGTCGGATAGACGCGCGCGCCGACCTCTCCCGGCTTGCCCGGCCGGCCCCGGACCATATCCGCGACCTTGCGGACGAACTCGGTCATCACCGGCGTGTACTCCGCCACGTCCTCCGGTCTGAGACAGAACGCGCTCCCGCCGGGGGCCGCCGCGAAGTCCAGTTCGACGCCTTCGGTGGCATACCCGGCGGCCAGCTCGTTCACCACGGCGAGCTGTCGCTCGCGCACCTCGGGATGCGCGAACCCGCGTCCGCCGTTCTCCAGCCCGTGCTCGGGCGCCATGTCTCCGTAGCCGCCCAGGCGCAGGCTAGCGAAGAAGTCCATGCCCTTCTCGTGCGCGCGGTCGATGAGGACCGTCAGCGGGTCAAGTCCGCGATCCGTCAGGCTCCGCATGTTTTCCGATGCGCGCCACCGATACGCCCCCTGGTGTGGCGCCTCGCCCGCGCCGAACTGCTTGCCTACTTTGGAGGGATAGAAGAGGCCGTCTCCGCGCTCGACGCCGTATATGAACGTATCGACGGCCGTGCCTGCCGCCTCGTCCACTGGCCGCCAGGCGTCCTCCAGCCGCATCGGGGGCTCGAACACGAACAGGTAGTAGTGGCGGGCGTCGTTGAAGTAGATCGTGCGGCGGCGTCTCATCGGTGGCCATCCCCTTCGCTGGTTCTATTGCCGCTCGACCCGCCCCGCAGCCTCATCGACCGATTGGGACCGGCCCGTGTCGTCGCCGCCGAGCCAGCGGTAGGGCTGCGGATAGAGACTGAGCGAACGGTCCTCCAGGGGCAGCTTCACCGGCACGCTGCCGAGCCTTGCCGAGAGCTTTGACGCTATGGCCACCTCGAGCGCCTGTCGCAGGTCATGCCCCGATATCCACAGTTCGCTTCTGGTCTCCACGGCCGCCAGAAAAGAGCGGATGGAGCCGGTCATGTATTTGAACTCGCTCCACTCGTAAGGCGCGTATCCCGGATCGATGCGGATGCGGGCGCCGCTCGCATCGAAGCCCTTGTATATCTCCGGCGGGGCCCAGTTCCAGCGGATGAGCGCATCCTCGCTCCACACGTCGGCGCCCCGGCACTGCGTGGGATTGCCGAAGACGGGGCAATGCAGGCCGGACGTGAGATGGAAACGCCCGCAGATGATCAGGCCCGCGTCGGTCTTGTCGTCCGCCAGGGCCTCCTCCGGCGTCCCCCAGGCCATCACCTCGTCCACCTCTGCGTTCGTAAGAAGCCGCAGGACTGAGATGTGCTGGCATCCGCCGCCCGATATCTCGCCCCCGAACCCGTGCACGCTCGCCCCGATGAGTTCGCCGAACTCGCCCGCATGGATACGGCGGGCCACCTCCTGCACCTCATTCATCGCCCGCTGAAGGTTCC
>CAZXDF010000036.1:0-11424 GCA_964639345.1 uncultured candidatus Brocadiaceae bacterium
TCAGTGCACGTTGGCTCGAGTTTTCGGGGCGGCCGACGCTCGTAGCGCAGACGGTGTTGACTGCCGCCCCTGGGTTAAAGCGTCCAGGGCTGATGATCCCGGGGCTCAAAAATCCGGCTTTCCGGCCGCGCTTCTAGGGCACCCGAAGGAGACTGACGCATGACGACGGAGATGACGCCGAGGGAGCGGTTCATCGCGGCCCTGGAGCGCCGGCCCCTCACGGGACGCGTGCCCCACTTCGAGCTGGTCTTCTACCTCACGATGGAGGCGCTCGGCAAGGTCCATCCGCTCCACCGCGCCTACGGCCAGTGGGACCAGATGGAGAAGATGGAGCGCGAGCTTCACCGCAGGGACATGGCGGACGTCCTGATCGAGACCGCCGAGCGCTATGAGCACAGCGCCATCTTCCTGCACCCCACCCCCCGCACCGACGAGGAATCGCTCCGCACGGTCGACCTGATGCGGGAGAAGACGGGGGACCGCTACTTCCTGGCCGTTCACGGCGACGCCACCTACGGCGTGCCCGGCGGCTCGAGCATGGTGGACTTCGCCGTGCGGCTGGTCGAGGATCCCGAGAAGGTCAAGGCCGAGGCCGAGGCCATGGTCCGCAAGGCCCTGGAAAAGGCCGAGCGCTACCGGCGGCACGGTGGGCTGGACGGGTTCGCGCTCTGCGCCGACTACTGCTTCAACGATGGCCCGTTCCTCAGCCCGAACCAGTTCGCGGAGTTCGTCGCGCCGTACCTCGCGGACCTCATCCGGGGCTATCGGGAGATGGGCTTCTACACCGTCAAGCACACCGACGGGAACATCATGCCCATCCTGGACCAGCTCGTGGCGGCCAACCCGCACGCGATCCACTCGCTCGACCCGCAGGGCGGCATTGACATCGCGGAGGTCAAGCGCCTCTACGGCGACCGGATATGCCTGATCGGGAACGTCAACTGCGGCCAGCTGGACACTGGCACGGACGAGCAGGTCGTGGAGTCGGCCCGTTACTGCCTCAAGCACGGCATGCCCGGCGGCGGCTACATCTACTCCACCTCGAACTGCGTCTACACGGGCATGAGGCTCTCGCGCTACGATTTGATGCTCGATGTGTGGCGCAAAGAGGGCAACTACCCGGGGTGAGCGCGCTTGCCGGCCGGCTCGCCTTCGCGGGGACCTCTCACCTCGGCTCTCCGGCTCTCTCCAGTCCCCCGGCACTGGCAGGAGCCCTTCGAATCGGCTATATTGGAATGTAGGATCTATGGTCTTTCCGAGGATTTCGACGGCGAGGGTGGGCCAAGCTGCTCGAGGACAATGCGCTCCCGGGCCTTTCGCCTTCTTGCAGCATCTTTACCTGTCGGGCCCGTGCGGGCAGGCTCGCCTGCGAGGACATGATCGGACGCATCGTCGAGCTGGCCGTCAAGCGTGCACGCGACCGGAAGTGAGAGGATCACGACATGAAGGACTGGGACGACTGGCAGTGGCAGCTCGCAAATCGCATCACTACCGTCGCGGGCCTGGAACGCTACATCGAGCTGACCGACGAGGAGCGGCGGGGCATCGAGGCCGCCAGCCGGCGCTTCACGTGGGCCATCACGCCCTACTACGCGGGCCTCATGGACAGGACGGACCGGGGCTGCCCGATCCGCCTCCAGGCGGTGCCACAGGAGGAGGAGCTTCACGACGAGCTCGGCGTCCCGGACCCGCTGGATGAGGGCAAGCACTCGCCGGTCGAACTCATCATCAGGGTCTACCCCGACCGCCTGGCTTTCTGCGTGGGGAACCGTTGCGCGGTTTACTGCCGGCACTGCCTCCGCAAGGAGACGATGGTCGGCAAGCCGGACCTGGATTTCTCGGATGAGAAGATCACCGAGGGCATCGACTACATCCGCGCGCACCCGAAGATCCGCGACGTCCTGCTGACCGGGGGCGACCCGCTTCTGGCGGCGGACGAGTGGGTGGAGGACATCCTCGCACGCCTGCGGGCCATACCGCACGTGGAGTGCATCCGCATCGGCTCGCGCACCCCGTGCATGCTGCCGCAGCGCATCACGCCGGAGCTCTGCAGCATGCTGGCAAAGTACCACCCCATCTACCTCAACACGCAGTTCAACCATCCCAGGGAGATCACGCCCGAGGCGGAGGCGGCGTGCGCCCGGCTGGCCGGCGCGGGCATACCGCTTGGGAACCAGTCGGTGCTGCTGCGGGGCGTGAACGACAGCGTTGAGGTGATGAAGAGGCTGTGCCGGGAGCTGATGCGCATCCGCGTGCGGCCATACTACATCTACCAGTGCCAGATACTCAGCGGCACGCGCCACTTCCGCACGCCGATCGAGTGCGGGCTGGAGATCATGCGGAACCTTCAGGGCTACACCTCCGGCCTCGCCGTGCCGAAGTACGTCCTGGACACCCCGTACGGGAAGATCCCGATCGCGCCGAACTACGTGATCGGCCGCGAGGGGGAGGACATGGCGCTGCGCAGTTGGAACGGCAAAGTCTGGCGGGAGCCCAACCCCCTGCCCGAGATGGTCCCGGCCGAATCGTACTGCCCCAGGCCCGATGCCGCTGAGGCGGTCTGCTGCGGGCCGTGCGAGCCATGCGAGCCGTGCGGCTCCTGCCGCGTTAACGGCTGAGGTAACTGCCCGCCCAGAGCGGCCCCTATGCCCGACCTGGACCAGCTTCCAGAGTTTCCCGATTTCACTCCGCTCGAGCGGGAGCACAAGGATCTGCTGGATTCGGCCTGTGCAGCCGCCCGGCCGGATATCAGCGAGGCTACTTTTGCCTATCAGTGGATCTGGCACCCCCGCACGCGGTGTCGCCTCTCGCGGCTCGGCGGGAGCCTGCTGATAATGCTCGACTCCGCGTCGGGCCAGGGCACATTCCTGCTGTCCCCCATCACGGCGGACTGCGCCGAGGCGGCCGAGGCCGCCACGTCGGCGCTGAACGGAGGGGTCGCGGCCGAGGTGGTGGCCCGCGTGCCCGAGCCCGTCGTCAATCTGCTTCGGGGCGACCCGGCGCTCTCGATAGCCGAGCAGCGCGACCGCGCGGACTACGTCCATGTTGCGGAGGAACTGCGGGAGCTCCCCGGCCCCCGCTTCCACGCCAAGCGCAACCACATACGCCGGTTCTGGGCCGCGTGTCCGGAGGCCCGGTACCTCCAGATGGACCGGCGGCTTGCCGAGCTGTGCATCGGGTTCTGCCGGGACTGGCTCGCGACTCACCCCAAGCGCGACGTCCCGGGCCTCCAGCGGGAAGTTGAGGCCACCCTCGCGATGCTCACGGACCGGGAGTGGCTCGGGCTGCGCGGAGGCGTGCTAGCCGCCCAGGAGCGGGTGCTGGCCTTCGCTCTGGGTGAGCCGCTCAACGGCGGCACGTTCGTCGTGCGCGTGGAGAAGGCCGATACGTCCGTTCCGGGCGCATACCAGGCGATCAACCAGGAGTTCGCCCGGCACGCGGCCGCCGGGTTCGAGTGGATCAACCGGGAGCAGGACCTCGGCATGGCCGGCCTTCGCCGGGCCAAGCAGTCATACTACCCGCACCACCTCGTGCGCAAGTATGAGATCAGGGCCGCCCGCTGAGTGCGGCCTTGTATGCGCTGCCGGCAGCCTCGGCGGACTCCAGGACGGTGCGGCTGCTCCGGCCCCGCGTTTCGGGGTAGAGCCTGTCGTCGGTCCACATGCCGGCCACTTCGTTCCCGTTGACCTCCATGATGCGCGCCTCGCCGATCAGGTCGATCCCGAGGAGATAGGGGACGGCGTACGTCGCGCCAGACCCGAGCGGGCGCCAGGGGAAGTCGGGGTGGAGCTCTTCCGCATAACCGGCCACCGCGCGGAAGGCGTGGCATGAAACCTCGTCGAACCGCTCCAGCAGCGCCTCGCCCTCCGGCCCGCTCATGCCGCATTGGGTCAGCATCTGCCGGTCGGGGACCATCTCCACGTCACCGCCGTGCCCCTTGCGCGCGAAGCGCCCCACGACCTTCGGCTTGCCGGACGGGTCGCCGGCAACCAGCACGCGCCAGTTGAAGTCTTCGTCGCCGCCCGGGCGCACCCTCTTCTGGATGACGGCGCCCGATTCCAGCGCAAGCCGTACGGCGTGCCGGGCGGCGGCATTCCGCCCAGCGGGCAGCTCGAAGAATCCCACGTCCCGGGCCTGCTCGCCGCGGACGGGCTTCACGACCGCTTCGCGAACGCCCCGCCGCTCCAGCCGAGCCAGGACCGCGTACGCCGTTTCCTCGAGACGATCCAGGTCCACCGGAACCTCGGCGGGCGGGACCCCTTCTTCCGGGATGAGCGGAAGCTCCACGCCTGCTCTCCGGGCGTACCACTCCAGCGCGCGGGTTACGTTGAGCTTGGCGCCGACGATCTCGAGGGTCAGGCCCGAACGGAGCACCGGCAGTCCCAGCTCGTGCGGCGACTGTCCCGTCCACGCATGGGGGCAGGCGAAATGCAGGACGGACGGCTCCCTGAAGCTTGCCAGAACGTAGTCATCCGCGTCGCTGGTGAGCAGAAGGCCGGCCGTGGCGAGGCGGACGCTGCGCCCACCCGCCCGGCCATAGAGGCCGGCGCTCGGATGGTCGAAGGCCACGAATGCGTTCAGGCCCGGAAAGCGCCCCGCTTCGCGCAGCACGCTGAAGGTGCTGACGTTCCAGCCACCGCCGTAGATGATGGCGAAGTTGACGCGCCCTGGCGGGACTTCCACGCCCTCCCGAACCTTCGGCAGCCGCCCGATGCGCTTGACGGATTCGTAGAGCCCCTCGATCCGCTCATGCAGGCCCATCCGGTCAGGCCGCCGGGCGTCAATGCCCAGCTCGAAATGCGCGGCCGTCGGCACGTTGGGGGCGTGCTCGCGTATGAACTGCCGCGTCCAGTCGTAAAGGATCTTGCGCTCCAGGTCGAGCAATCCCTGGAGCCGGTCAATGGGCGCCTGGCCGGCTCTTGCCACCGCACTTTCAATCCTATCCCACTGCCGCCGCAGGCGGTCCGTGCGCAGCCACAGGACCTCCCAGAACTCGACCTCATCGCTGAGGATGGGGAACTCGCGGCCGTAGAGGCCCTGGAGGCCCGAAAGGCGTCCGATGCCGGAAAGCGCTGGACTCAGGTCCTCCGGGGCGGTGACAAGCTCCCGAACGATCTCGTCTGTGAGCTCCGTCGCCTGGCCAAGGAGCTCGTCGTGCTCTTCTCGGTCCATAAGGTTTACCCTGCAGGGGACGGAAAACCCGCAGCACGGAAGGCGGCTTTCGGGCTACGCCACCTTCTCCGCGCCGATGAAGACAGCCTCCACGTTCAGGTCTCGCCCGCAAATCAGGAAGTCCGCTTCCTTGTCCGCCTCGATGCTCCCCAGGCGGTCGTCGACGCCAAGGATGCGCGCGGGCACAAGGCTGGCCATCGCCACCACCTCGTGCAACGGGAGGCCCGTTATACCGATCGTGCGCTGCACCGTCTGAAGCTGCGTGATGGCCGTGCCGATCAGCGTGCCGTCCAGGTAACGGGCCGCTCCGTCATTGACGGTGTAGGCAAGCCCCCCGTAGTTGTAGGTGGCGTCGGGCATGCCCATCGCGCCGATGCCGTCGGTGATGATGGCGCAGTTCTCGGGGCCTTTCAGCCGGATGATCCATGACATCATCTGCGGGTGCAGATGGATGCCGTCAGCGATGATCTGCGCGCTCAGGCCTTCGCTCATCAGCGCGGCCCCGAACGCGCCCGGCTCCCGGTGGTGCAGGGAGCGCATGGCGTTGCCGATGTGCGTCACGTGGCTGACGCCCGCCTCGATGCCGCGCACGGCCTCTTCGTAAGTGGCATTCGTGTGCCCCAGGGAAGCCACGATGCCGCTCGCGGCCAGGTCGGCGATGATCTCCAGCGCCCCGGGCAGTTCCGGCGCGATGGTCATCATCCTGAGCCGGCCGCCGCACAGCCCCTTGACCCACCGGTAGCGGTCGCCGTCGGGGGGGCAGATGAACCTCTCCTCGATCATGCCCCGCTTCTCGATGCAGACGAACGGCCCCTCCAGGTGGATGCCGAGCAGGCGGGCGCCGCGGCGGGGGGCGGCGGCCTCGCGCAGGACATGGCGGACGTGGGGCTGGTCCTCGGTGGTGACGTCGATGGCGGTGGTCGCCAGGAAAGACGTCGTTCCGAACGAGGCGAGGTTGCGTCTTACCCGCGTCACGTCGTCGGGATCGTCGCTGAGAATGTCGCAGCCGCCCGCTCCCTGCACGTGCACATCCACCAGGCCCGGCAGCACCAGCCGCCCGGCGGCCTCGACCGAACGGGCCCCGCGGGCCGCCTCCCGCGGGACGCGGCCGACCATACTGATCTTGCCGTCCTCAACCAGCAGGTCGCCTTCGACCACGCCCGCCGGCGTCACGATCTGTCCGCCCTGAACCAGGAGTCCATCCGTCATGCCGCCTTCTCCGGGCGATGGGAGGTGACCTAGTTGGCTGAAGCCAGCTCCGCGAGTTGCCAGTAGACCGCTGCCTGCATCACGCAGGAGATCGGCATCATCCTCGCGTCATAGCCGGCCAGTTCCACCGCGGCGTCGTATATCTCCCAGAACGGGTCTATGTAGACGTTGCGCGGGTCCTGAGTGAACTCGGCCGGCGCCTTGTGGCTGGAAGTGAGCACGCACGCGCTGCCGGCTTCGGCCAGCTCGCGCGTTCGCTTCCAGGGGAACCTCTGATACTCCAGCACGATCGTCGCGTCGCCCGGCTTGACCTCATCATCCGGCCTGCCGGGGAGGAGCCACGGGGGATTCTGCGGCATCCGTATCTCGCTCGGCATCATGTGCGAGACGGAGAACACCCGGACGACGTGTCCCTCATCGTGGGCGGTCCGGATCAGCTCGGCGGCGCGCTCAAACGCGTCCTGATTGTGCTCCCACGTCATCGTCAGGGCCTTGTCGGCCGCGTCGAGATAGCGCTCGCCCAGCCCGGCCGCAGCTTCGGGCGTGACGTTTGTCACCTTGTGGAAACGGCCCTCGTCCCAGGCTGTCAACGTCCCGGCCCTTTCGACCCCGCCCGGCAGGCCGTAGCTCTCGTATATGCACGGCATCTTGCCCTGCGCCACGCACTCGGCGATGAACTCACCCGTCCAGGCCCAGAGCGCGATCGCGTTGCTCACCGATTCGATGCTCAGTTTAGAAGCGACCTCGCCTTCGTCGAACGGCATGCGCGGCAGAGTGGTCAGGACCGCGGAAGGCCTCCCGACCCGATCGCGGGCCGCACCTGCGAACAGCACCATCCTGGCCCCGGCTGCGTCCGCACGGCTAATGGTTTCCCGCAGGCTTGCCAGGGCCTGTTCATCCTCAGCCCCTGTCATGGCCGCCAGGACCGTGTCGCGCCCGGTGAGTTCTACCTTCGGGGCGTACTTCTTCATCAGGATCAGCCCGCCGGAACGCACGAAGCCCTCGATCACGAAACTGTGCTGCGGCCCCGCGATGTACAGGTTACCGCCTGCAAGCACCCCGTTGGCGCCGGCCCGCGCCGTCTCTCTCAGGGCGGGTAGCTCCCTGCGCCACTGCGCGACGCGCCTATGCAACCGCGGAATGTAATACTGCCCCGCGGTGCCCGTCAAGGTCTGTGCAGTAGAAGCCGTCGTAGCCACAGTCGGAGACGGCAGGCAGCACCCTCCGACCAGCCCGGCCATCGCCGCCAGTATCATCAAACATCTCGAATGCCGCATGATCCCGCCTCTCTCCCGAACGGCGATTGCCGCGGAAAGCCTCCGCGCTCCACGATGCCTCGTCGCTTCTTGGTGACCGAATACTATCTTGGGTGCCGTCGCGTTGCAAGAAGACGCGTGAATGCAGGTCCATGAAGCTCCCAACACTCATGTGGCTACCGCACTTCTGTGATAAGATGCCCGCGTGATGCGTGCCCGATGGGGCCGTCGTTCGGTCCGGAGGAGAGCAGCGCAAGCATGGCGGGCGCAGTGAAGATGGTCCTCATCACCTTCGGCCTCGCTGCCGATGCGTTCGCCGTGTCGATTGCGGAGGGGGTCGTGGTCGAGGAGGCCACGCACCGCCATGCGCTGCGCGTGTCGGCGATGTTCGGGCTCTTTCAGGGGGTGATGCCGATCCTGGGCTGGCTGGCCGGTGAGGCCATCCGGTCCAGGCTGTCCGGGGTGGACCATTGGGTGGCCTTCGGGTTGCTCGGATTTGTCGGCGGCAAGATGCTTGTCGACGCCGCGCTCGGCATCGAGTCGAGCGGCAAGGGGAAGGAGCACGAGACGGGACGTTCACTGTGCCCCGGAGGAAGAGGTATCCGCAGACCTTCCAGTGAGGGCCTCAAACGCTGCAAATATAATCAAGAGATAACCAACGAGTTCGCTACTCTCCTCCATCACGCGGGCTGCAAACCGGATATGGCGCACTAGGCTTATCGATCGCCATAAGACCTTTTGCCCCAGCAACTGGGCAAGAACCACACTGACCAGGAAGCCGCAAAACAAGAACGCGAACGATCTCGTCTGAACGAAAGCAGCCGTTTGCTTCGCAATGGCGCGAAAGTCCCGATACAACAGATATGCAAGGCAGATGAGCAAGAGAAGCACGGTCGTCTCCCACGCATCTCCAAAAAGGTGACGTCCCAAGAAGGAGTCCATCTCGCGCGCCGCGAATATCAGCGGCAGAATCGCGAGGCAGCGGAACAATTCGGTTCTGTCTTTCCTTCTTTGGGCAGCCGCATAGAGGAGCACTGCAGCCAACACCAGGCAACCGAACTGCACCCACTCCACCACGCAACCTTCTTTGAACAGGACGCGTGCATGCCCTTTCCTTGCCCCCCATACAAATGCTTCCAGCATTCCAGCCGGGATGGCAAGATATAGCGCGAACCTGCCCAAGAACGGAAGTCCGAGATCACATCCAGGTTTCTTCATCGTCTCCGCCATCAGCACCAGGCCCTCCGATCAACGTCTGATCTCATTCGCTGCATGAGTTGCACTGCGTGAGCCGGGAAGAGCGCTCGGGGCCTTCACCAACTCCACGTCCGGATGCTTCACCGGGCCCAGCTACCCCGGCCGCTGAGATACCCGGCCACGGCCGCCATCAGCGTCGGTGGGGCACTGAGCACGGCAGCGCGCCCTGCCATCGGTCAGAGAATCGAACGGGACATGTCACGCGCCATTCGTCGGGTCATTATAGCCCCTGGCCCCCGCACCGAAAAGCCCCCGCGCCGCGCGCCGACGCGCGGGCCACGCCACCACGAGGTTGACCGCCCACAGAAAGGGCGGTAACGTGTCGATCTCAGGGTTGCATTATTGCGGACCGCAAGCGGCGAGACAGCGCCGCGGAGGAGGAAGATGACACAGCGGCTGGCCGAATTCCTTGAGGACTGCTACGCGCAGTACAACGTGCGCGCTTGCCGGGACAGCGATCCCGTCTCGTTCGTGCACGAGCACGACGACCCGCTGGAGCGCGAGGTGATCGGGCTTGTCGCGGCCTGCCTGGCCTACGGCAAACTCTCCTCGATCCTGGCGAGCGTCGGCAGGGCGCTCGAGCGCCTGGAGAACCGGCCGCGGAGCTTTCTTCTCAGCCGCAGCGAGGCGGAGATCCGGCTCGCGTGCGAGAGCTTCCGCCACAGGTTCACGGGCGGCGAGGCGCTCGCCCGGCTCCTGTGCGGCGTGAGGCGTGTGCTCAAGCGGCGGGGCTCGTTGCGCGCATGTTTCCTTGCACACGATGGCGCATCCTCTTTGACCGTGCTCCCCGCCGCGGGGGCCTTCGTGGCGGAGGTGGCCGGATCGCCTGAGGGGATTCCCCACCTGCTGCCGAGTCCCGCAGGTGGTAGCGCGTGCAAGCGGCTGTGCCTCTACCTGCGCTGGATGGTCCGGTGCGACGAGATCGATCCCGGCGGATGGGACAGCGTCGGCCCGGCGCGCCTGCTCGTCCCCCTGGACACGCACATGACGCGCGTCTGCCATGCGCTCGGCTTCACCCGCAGGGAAAGCTCCCCTGACATGCGCACGGCGCGCGAGGTGACCGAGGCCTTCCGCCGCATCCGCCCCGACGATCCCGCCCGCTACGACTTCTCCCTCATGCACGCCTCGGCCGAAGGGGGTCCCGATTTCCCCGCCTGCCTGCGGCGCGCCGCCGGGGCCTGAGGGCAACCCGGTGGGTGCCTGCGCCGCGCGCTCAGTCCTCCAGCTCCCGGCACAGGGCCGGGAGGAAGTCGCGGTTGTCGGCGCACGCGTAGCGCAGCTCCCCGCCCATGCGGTGGAAGGTCTTGTAGCAGCGCAGGTAGTAGTCGGGGTGGCCTTCCGGCGGCTCGCCTTCCGTCCAGTCCCACGTTGATTGCTGCACGTCGACTACCACCATGTAATGGTCGTCGATGTGCGATCCCGCCTGGATGGCGAGGTTCTGCGCCATGCTCATCGACTTCTCGAAGATCATAGGCGACATGACAGCCGAACCGATCGACATGTAGACGCCGCCGCCGAGCCGGCTCACCCCCTGCGCGTAGACCAGGAAGTCGCGCAGCGCCGCCCGCCCTATTGCGCCGCCGTGGTTGAGGGGATGGGTGTAGATGATGTCGTGGCCGATCATCGGGTGAGCTGTGAACGGGACGCCGAGTCGGTGGGCGGCCGCCTGCACGCTGAAGCGCTTGCAGGGGTGGGGAATCTCCACGCGGCCGGAGCCGAGGTCGAGCCGGTCCATCGCCCACAGCAGGTCACATGCGCCGGCTGCCGACTCCGGGAACGGCTTCTGCCCCACGGCAGCGGTGAGCTCGCTGAGGAGAAGGGCGCGCTCCGGAATCTCCAGGGCCTCCTCGGCGATCATGGCGCCCACGCTCTCCCCGTAACCCAGGCCCCGCCAGGCCCCCACCAGGAGCGCGAGGTTGAGGTAGTGGTTGGTCTCCTCCCAGAGGCCGAACTGCCCGGCCTCGAGGTTCGCCGCCACGTGCTCGCTCGACTCGCCCGTGAACGCGAA
The DNA here is from genome assembly GCA_964639345.1 of uncultured candidatus Brocadiaceae bacterium. Lineage (GTDB taxonomy): Bacteria > Planctomycetota > Brocadiia > SM23-32 > SM23-32 > CAZHPE01. Next base: position 10,903 of record CAZXDF010000036.1, read on the forward strand.
CTCCCAATCGTGGATTATGCCCGCGCCGTTGGTCGCCAGGTGCGTGAGCCATCCTCTTTCCATCATGTGAATGAGCACCGGACCGAGGCAGTTCTTGATCGTGTGGGCGCCGAAGGCGAGCATTACGGATCGGCCGGCCCGGCGCGCGCGCCGGATGCGCCCGGCGGTGAGTGCGACGACCTCGCGCACCTCATCCCTCAGCTCCGGCGGCTGGCGGCCGGGGTAGATGGCCTCCCGCTCGATGTTCCGCCGGTTCACGCGTTCGGCCAGCGGCCTGGTCTTCAGGCGACTGCGGTCAAGCATCTCGAAGGGCATGGCCTGCTCCTGCGCTAACGCGGAGTTGCTCTCGCGCCGGATTGTACCCCGGCGCCCGTCCCGACGGCAAGGCGGATGTTGCTGCGGCGCGACTTGACTTCGGGGCTCGCGGTCCTACAATTGACTTAGCAGCCCGTGGCAGAAGTCGTCGTACGCCCTTGAGCCAGCAAACAGGCCCGCTGAGAGTGCCGAATTCGGGCTTCTCAG
>CAZXDF010000037.1:0-12356 GCA_964639345.1 uncultured candidatus Brocadiaceae bacterium
CCCCGTACACTACGAACAATCGGCAGGAAAGCCTGACCGAAACTGGTAAATGGGAAATGTCGGGTACAAGGGCCCTCTGCGGCAGGCACTCTATCCGCCAGGCGCTCCAGTGTCAAACCCCGCGCTGGACGCGCGCCGACGGATGTAGCCCTTACCGCCTAACCCGTATCTTCACCGTCTCCTGAGTTCCGGTGGCCGTGTCGATGAACTCGAGCTTCCACCTCCCCGCAGGCTCGTTCAGGGCCAGCGGCAGGGCAAAGCTCACCTTGCCACCGGCGGTCTCGAGCGCCTGCGACGTGTAGCTGGCGATCTCGCCGTCGGGACGCACCGCCTGAAGGTGGACTACGTGCATCTCCGCTGCCACGCCGCCGGTGTCAATCGACACGCTTCCTCTCACATCCTCTCCGACGCGGTAGGCGCTCTTGTCGAGGCTCACCTTCAGCCCCCTTACCCTATACGGCAAGACGCTGAAGATCTTTATCCCGCCGGGCTCAATGCGCGCGGCCCTGGCGGAACTGTGGCCCAGGTACTTGCCCGCCAGCGCGTCATACCAGTGCCCGGCCCGCGCAAGCTCCAGGGATACCGGGCTTGCGGCCTCGTCCTTGTGCACGCGCCTCTTGGTAAGGCTCACGTACTGCGCCCTGCCGTCCACGTGATATGGTATCTCCAGCCCGGGCAACCAGCGCTCGGTCTCGTACGCCGGCGCGGGCTCAAGACCCTTCAGCCAGCCGCCTTCTGGCCTGGTCACCCTTACCGGCCCCTCTATGCCATGGGCCTCAAGCACGGCGCCCAGGATATTGGCCAGCATCCGGTTGTGGCCCGGCTCTCCTATGTAGTAATACCTGGTGTCCGGAACGGCAAACCCTTTGTAGTAGTTGAACGGTATGTTGAAGCTTACGGCCGTGCCGGCCCCGACCTTGTTGTACGTCACCAGCGGTATGCCATCGACCTCAAAGAGCGCCGTGGCTCCCTTGAGCCGCACCGCCGGGTCGGCCGGGAACTTCTGCTCTATGTTCCGTATCGGCACTCCCAGGTACTCTCCGCTCAGGTCCGCCGTCACCATCCGGCGTCCCAATTGCAGGTCGTAGCTTATGCCGAACAGCTCCTCCATCACGCCGCCGGAGCGGAACCGGCCGTACCCGTCCGTCACGCCGGCCCGCACGTCGGCGATCAGCAGGCCGCCGCCTTGCACGAACTTCTTGAGGGCCGCCGCCTCTCCCGCGCTCACCGCCACGGATAGGGGCATTATCAGCACCTTATAGTCATCCAGCGCGCCACTTACGATCTGCTCGTCAGCCACAAAGGTGTACTGGTGCCCTACATAGTCGGCAAGCAGGTGATGCAGGAACTGAACGTGGAAGTTATGTCCGCTGTTGCCGGCACCGAACCCCGGCAGCATCCTGGACGCCAGGCGGCTGGCTATGGAGTAGTGCACCGCTATGGGGCCGTAGTCCCTGGGCGCCTTATTGCGATCGAACAGGGGATAGAAGCCCTGGCGGATCTGGCCGATCTGGTCGCTCAGCACCTGGAACGAGGGGTTGGGCATAAGGCCGGGACCGAAGGCCCCCTCACGTCCGCCTACCGTACCCGCATACCACCAGATGCTGCTGAACCCGCGCAGCAGGGCCGTCCACACCCGCCAGTGCTGCCATTCCAGGTCCGTCTGCTCCTCGCGGCGGACGAAGGCGTTGTACAGATATCCCCCGTAATACATCCCGAGGAAGGTGTCGGGTCTTGCGAAGGAGCGCGCTTCCTCGTACGGCAGTATGTACGCGTCAAGCCCGTACGGGGCGAACATCCCGAAACCTCTTACGAACGAATACCAGTCATGGCCGGACGTCGCGTGCGGCCACATCATGCAGCCCGTCCCCAGTCGGGCATAAGGGTCGACCGGCTTGATGGCATCATGGGCCGTGCGAGAGGAATGGTACCAGGCTGCAATGTGGCTCAGCCACTGGTCCACGAGGCGGCTGTAGTTGCGGGTTTCAAGCGCCTGCTTCATGAAATCCGCATCAGTTATCATCTTGCCCTCGTATCCTTCCGGCACCTCGCCCCGTATGACGGGGTAGACCGCGTCGAACGACGCGTAGGTCGTGTCCCACTGGGCGTTGAGCGCGTCGATCTCGCCGTAGCGTTCCCGCAGGAACCCGCGCAGGAACTCCACGCGCTCCGGCAGCTCCTCGCCGCCTCCGTACACGATCTCGTCGTCCTGGGTATAAGTCAGCGGATCGACGGCCAGCGCCCGCTCGGCCGTCGCACGGGCGTTCTTGCTGACCTTCTCGAACGTCTCGTCCGAGAGATCGATCGGGCGGCGGGAGAATCCGCCGTGCGACGGGATTGCCACCATGTCCGCCGCCTCCAGAGCAGCGTGGCCCGGTATGCTGTAGCGGATGGCATCCACGCCCAGCCCGGCATACACGCGCCTGAGCACGAGGCCGGTCTTGCTGTTTACCGAATCATCCCCGCTGTAGAGGATGAAGAAGAACCGGTCCCAGTCGCGGCGCACCGCCGTGAAACTCCCCACGGCGACGTCCTGCACCCGATCGCCCAGCATAAGCTCGGCGCGCACCAGCCCCAGCGTAGTGTCGAAACGCGCGATCGTGAACTCGACCCTGGCCTCCTGCGCCCCCTCCGGCACCTTGACTTCCTGCGCTTGGAGCAGGCGCTCGTGGTTGTCGATCAACTGGAAACGCACCACCGCGCCGGCCGCCACACCGTCACTGAGCCGCGCCGTGGCCGTCAGCTTCGCCTGCTTGCCATCGGCCACGTCGATGTACACCGGGTCGGTGTGCACACCCACGATTGTGGCCTCTGAGGCGATCGAGAGGTGCACCGTGCCCCAGTTCACGCGCTCATAGCTGCGCCAAAGCAGCGCGCCACGGGGGCGCTCCACCTCGATGTCCACGTAATACTCGCCCGCGGGAAGCGGAGGGAGCTTGATCCCCACTTGGCCGCCGGCTTCGACCTCCTGCATGGTCTCACATATCGGCTCCAGCAGCGCCCCTGACTCGTGCACCCCGGGCCGCGCCGTGGGCTCCGACGGCACGCGAAGGAACCGCTTGGGAGAGCGAACCGCCACGCGCACGAGGTGCTTGCCGCTGCCGGTAAGGCCGAAGGTCACCACCGCCGACTCTTCGCTGCTTACCGCCACGCTCGTCGGCAAGTCCGTCAGCTCCACCTGCGGCTCGCGCCCCGCCGCCCAAAGGAGCGACTTTATGACGAATGACACGTAATACTCGTAGTGCAGCTCCACGGGGTCCGCCACATTGCCCAGCAGGCCGTAGCCTCCACCCATGTTCAGCTTAACCACCCGACCCTTGCCATATTGATAGAGGCTGGCCACTCGCTGATAGCCTTCATCGTCCCCCTCGCCCAGCTTGAAACCCGGGAGCCGGGAGAAGGGCGTGCCGGAAAGCAGGAACGGGGGCCCTTCCTCCAGGGCAGCCTTCGTAAGCTCCTGCTCGTAGCCATCGCGGGCGGGGATGCCCGTGTAGACGAGTCCCGTTCCAGCGCCGACCATCTCCTTCAATCGCTCGGCCATCACCTCGTGGAACAGCTCCCCGTCGATCGGGCCGAGCAGCACGAGGTCGTAATCCCGCTCCAGCGCCTCGGCCAGCGCCGCGGCCACGTCCTGCCGGAGATGGCCCTTTACGTTCGGGAAGAACGGCTGCGCTGACGCCCCGCGGTAGATGTTCTCCCAATCCTGCTGGAAATCGCAGAACACCGCCGTTATGTCCATATCCGTGCGATGCAAGATCTCCACGGTGTCGCGCTGCCGGTTGCGCGGATGCACCGCCAGCACGCGCAGCCGCCCGCCGGGGTATCCTTTCCCCCACGCTATGCCGGGCGCTTCCAGCCCCGTGTTCAGGCGATAGAAGACCTCCGGCATCTCCATCAGTCGGTTGCAGTTGGTCCACCAGCCGCCGTTGACCCCGCGAACCACGGGCTCGGCCGGCTTCAGCACCCCGTCCACGTCGCTGCGGCAGCGCCAGCTCACGTCGCTGAGCATTTCCAGGCCCTTGCCGTCGGCAAAGTCCACCGCGCCGGCCACAAAGAGGCCCTTGCCCCGGGCCTTCACCAGGAACTTGTTGTTTCCCTGCACCAGGTAAGGTCTCACATCGTAGGTATCCAGGGTCTGCCAGTGATCGTCGGAGCCTACCTCCTTGCCGTTGATGAAGAGGGCGTAGTTGCTGTCAGCGGTTATCCGAAGCACCGCGCTCTCGACCTTGCCGGCTATCGTGTAATCCCTGGTAAACGTGACTTCGCCGCCGACATCCCCGGCCCGCCAGTAGCCAATATCCCTGTCCGACCAGATCCAGAAGGCCTTGTCCAGCAGGTGCTCCAGCCTCTCGGCCCCTTTCGCGTCGGCACCCACCGCCAGGGTCAGTGCCAGCACCAATGCCAGTAACACGCCTCTTCCGGCTCTCATTCTCTGCACTCCTCTTTCCCGAGGTTTGATGGAGTCATGCGGCAAACTCATCCTTCCCGGATGGCACCCCCGTGCCGGCATCCGGGCCGACCGGCCGAAGTGTACTTCGCCATTCGAGTGCTGTCAAGCCTGCATCGTCCCATCCTCGTGCTCTCCATGCGGATGACGGATTACGATGGCGCGCACGGTCTACATGACCTTCCTCAGGGGATCATCTCGGGTGTGATTCTGGGATTGCGAATGCCGGAGCAGCAGCGAAGCCATGTAAGGAAGCTCGCGGCGTCCGGACGTTGCAATCTATCAGGCGGAGATGCGAGAAGCTGCATACGGTCTGAACATTTGCGGGCCCAGAGAAGATGAACACCCCTCCGCTCCGCTCAGGACCGATTACCGACCCCCGCCGCCTGTTCCACCGGCTTCGTCTGCGACGCGGGCAACCGCAGGGCGAACACACTCCCGCTGCCCTCAGGGGTACGCAGCGTCACGCCACCCCCATGCGCCTGGGCCACCCGCTTCACGATTGACAGCCCCAACCCAGCCCCTTCTTCCGCTGCCTCGACCGCGTTCCGACCGCGAAAGAACCGGTCAAAGACCCGAGGCCGATCCTCCGCCGGAATCCCCGGCCCCGTATCCTCAACCTCGAACATAACGTGGCCGTCATCGCGCAGCGCCCTTACCCAGATCCGCCCGCCCGCCGGCGTATACCGCACGGCGTTCGCAACCAAGTTCCGCAGCGCCAGCGAAACCATATTCCCGTCTCCCTCAACGGGCGGCAGATCGGCCGGCGCACTAATCTCCAGCCGCTGCTCCTTCGACTTCACCTCGCCCGCGAACGTCTCGGCCACCTCCTCAACAAGATACGCTACGTCCAACGGCTCAGCTTTCAAGGAGCCCGCCAGCGCGTCGATCCGCGAAAGCTCGAGCGTATTCGCAATGGTCCTGCGCAGCCGTTCCGCCTGGCGGACGATGACCTCAAGGAACTCCCTCCCCTCCCGGTCGCGCGGGGTTCCCCTGTTCAGCAACGTCTCGGCTGTCGATGAGATCGCGGCCAGCGGCGTCCGAAGCTCGTGGGAAGCATTGGCCACCAGCTCGCGGCCCATGCTCTCGATGCGCCTGGCGCCCGTAATGTCGTGGGCCACGAGCACGGTGCCGTGGCCCTCCGCTGAGAGATTGTCCTCGGAAACCTGGCTCGCCACCACCGCGATCACCTGCTCACCTGCCTCGAGGCTTCCCAGTTCCGTCATGGCGAGTTGGCCCGTCTCTCGCGCCTCCCGCGCGCAGTTCACCAGCCGCGGGTCCGCTCCAAGCTCTTCAAGGGTTGCCCCGCTACGCAGCCTGCCAGCCAGCGGCACCATTTCCTCGATTGCCCTGTTGAAAAGCTCCACCTTTCCGTCGGGCCCGAGCACCAGCACCCCCTCGCTCATGTTCTCGACGATGGCCAGAATCTGGTTGCGCTCGTCGGCCAGGGTCCTCACGCTGGCCGAAAGGCTGGATCGCATGACGTTGATCGCATCTGCCAGCCGCCCGATCTCCCCGCGTCCGCGAACGCTCACGGGCGATTGAAAATCCCCCGCCGCGATATTCTCCGCCACCCGCGTCATCTGCGACAAGGGTCTGGCGATGCCGTGCGAGAGCATGAACCCGATCGCGACTGCAAGGCCACCCGCGCCGATCGCACCGGCAAGGAGCAGCAGGTGCACGGTGCGCAACTGCTCGTACATGGGATCGAGGGGCAGCGCAAGGCGCATCACTGCTGAATTGGGCCGGCCGGGCCGGACGGGTGCATTCAGGATCATGGTGCGCGCCAGAGGGGCCGCCCCGGCCTCCTCCCCGCGCAGGCCCGAGCGTATCATGTCCACGCATTCCGGGTTGGCTTCTTCAATACACAGCGCGCCCATCGACTCCCCCAGCGTCTCGCCGCCCGGCGAAAGAACCGTAACCCGCCCCTTGAACCTTTCGTTCAACCGCGCGCACAAGGCGTCCAATTGAGGACGGTCTCCCCCTTCGATCGCGGTCGTCAATTCTGGCGCGAGGCGGGTCACCTGTTCCTCGAAAGCTGAGGCCGCGTTCGTCACATAATCCCGCTGAAAGACAAAGTGCAGCGGAAACCCCACAAGCAACACGCAAGCGCAGACCACCGCCAGGTAGGCGATCAACAGTCTGAAGAGAATCCTGTGACGCATTCCGTGGCTAAGCCTCCGCAAACTTGTACCCGACCCCCCAAACCGTCATGATCCGCTTCCCCGCTCTTCCGAGCTTCTTGCGGATCGTCCGCACGTGTGCGTCAATCGTACGCTCCTGCACTGAATCGCCGACGCCCAGCGCTTCGCACAACTGCCACCGGGTGAACACTCGCCCCGGTCGCCTCGCCAGATGCGCGACGATGGCGAACTCCGAAGGCGTGAGGTCGATCTTCTCCCCGTTCGCGACGACTTCGTGCCGGGACGGATTGATCGTCACCTCTCCGCTGACCAGGGTCTGCTCCTCGTCGGCGGTCGGTTCGCCGCGGCGACAGGCCGCGCTCACACGCGCCAGCAGTTCGCGAATCCGGAACGGCTTGACTACGTAATCGTCCGCGCCCAGGTTCAGACCCAGCACGATGTCGTCCTCGGACCCCAGCGCGCTCACTATTATGACGCCGACCTTCGCCGTCTCCGCCCTGGCTTTCAGTTCCCGCAGCACGTTGAGTCCGCTGATCCCCGGAAGCATGAGGTCCAAGAGGACGAGATCGGGCAGGCGCTCGCGCGCCATCGCCAGCGCGTCGTCTCCGCGCTTGACGACCAGCACCTCGTACCCCTCCTGCGCGAGGTTGTACTCCAGCACCCGCGCCATATCGGCCTCATCCTCAGCCACCAGCAAGGTCGATTTCGCCATTATAGCCTGTTAGAAGCCGTTCCTCGGAATACGCCCACGCAATGATCAACGAACGCTTTGCAGCCGTACCTCCATCCTATCCCCGCCGAGCGGCGGATTCAAGCCATTGTATGAGGCGAAAGTTCCGGCGCCCATCGCCCCAGGCCGAGCCGCTTCCCGCTCGATCCTCTCTCCTTATCGGCCCAGTGTGCAGCGAGACCCCTTGCACGCAGCGGATCGGTAGGGCCTGCGCCCTTCATTGACCCTTGCATGAGTATGGAATGAGAGCTGTGTCATAGCTTGAAGCGCCTCGTCGAGCTTGCGCTCCAGCACGAGAGCGTCGGGCACATTACCTGGGGCCTTCGGCACTGCACTGAGGCCCACCGTATGCTGGAAGAACGCGCTCGGAGCGGGGACCGCAACGCGGCCGAACTGCTTGCCGAGATTCGTCCCTGACTCCGCAAGAATCTCCGCCAAGATCTCTGATTCCCCTTGCCGGTGCTTCCGTCACCACTACTGCCAAGCCGCCGCGAGGCCCAGGGCAAGCACCCGATGCCGCGTTTTCATGTATCATCGCTCTGGACGTAGAGAACGTGTAAGATGAGTGGCGCACGAATGGCTGATGGCTGAACTGCTCCTGTTCACGCTGTGACGGAGCCTTTTCGCACGAGCGCTTTGCCCCCGCAAGGCCGCTCTACAACAGGGAGAAGAAGAATGACGAGAGAGGAATGCCGCAGTCGTTGTGGGCTTGCCGTGACCATTCTGGCGGCAGGCGGCCTCGTAGCTTGCGCCGCAGCGCCGCGGAGCGCCGGACAGAAGCCCGAAGCAGGACGGAAGATATTTGGCCACGACACAATCATCGCTTTCTACGGAGACTACAGGAAGGATGTCCCCTCACAGAACTTCGTCGCCACCGGCACTACTTGGTACAACATACTGAAGACCACTGTGGACAAGGGCTCGGATGTCATAGCGCAGCACCCAGGCCCGGTCCTCAGCATAGACGAGTTCGGCTTCGACTACGGCGGCGGTATCGACCAGAAGACGGCGCAGGTGCTGAGAGCGGCCAAGGGGAAGAATCCTGAATTGAAGATCGCCGTGTGGCAGATGAGAGGCCCGGTCGCCCCGACGCTCGCAGAGGCCTACCGCGAGACCGTGGACCTGGTGATGATGGAGAGCTACGCGAGCCTCGAGGACCCTTGGGTCATACCGGCGCAGCTTACGTCGGCCCGGCTCAACGGCCTGGTGGACAGGACCATCATCGGCCTTGGCCTGGGCGCGGAGTCGGAAGTGTGGGGCGGCCACTACTGGACCCGGACGAAGGAAGAGCTGGAAGAGCAGGTCCGCCTCATCCGGTACGTGGCTCCCGAGTCTCCCGGAGTTACCTTTTTCGGGCAGGCGGGACACTACGCAAGGGGCAAGGAGGGCGTCACGATAACCCTGAAGGACGTCGAGGCGGTCGTCAGCAAGTTCCGCGAGTATCCGACCGACGGAAGCGGCATAAGCCCCGAAGTGATGGAAGTGGCCAAGCAGTTCACGAAGCGCTACGAGAAGCCGGCCCTCGCCTGCTCCCCGTCGTGGGTGCAGCCGAACTACAGCGCCGGCAAACCCGGCCCGGACGGGAAATGGATTGAGTTCGGCCCGGGCTCCACCTCCCGGCCGCCCAAGGACCCCTCAATCGCCTTCGTGCGGCCGATTACCTTTCGCGCCTTCGTCATGAACCTGGGCGAGAAGGACGCCACGAACGTGAGGTTCCGCCTCAAGAACCCCGGGCCGGATGGAGATGTCTTTGCCGACGCCACCGTGGACGTCCTCCCGGCCAGGTCGATCACCATTGCGGTCATGCCGCTGCTGCCGGACCGCACGTGGGAGGTGTGGAGCGGACGGTGGAAGCTGCTGGTCGACGCTCCGGGGTGTGAGGTGATGAGTTACAACCACAAGCGGCTCGAAGAATAGGGCCGCGCGTGGCGTGGTCGCCTCTTCCGCGCCAGGTCCCCAGCGTTATCCCATCTCGCACGCGGGCCACGGCCGGGCCCGTTGCGCGGCCCGGCAGCGTCCTCTCATTCGTTACCGTGTGCCTTGCGCCGCCGCCATTCTGACGATCTTCTCCGGTGCGGCTGCCACGGCCTCCACCGGGTTCGCGTTGAGGCGCGGGCCCGCCGGCTCGAAGTTGATATCCCCCGAGTATCCGATGGCGCGAAGCATCCTGAACAGCTCCACCCACTGAATCGTATCACCTTCTACAAGCGGCGCATGGTGGTCTCGGCCGTCCTTGAACCCATGCAGATGCAGGTGGAGCAGGCGGCTGCCGCACAGTTCCAGCACCCGGGTGGGACCGCCGGGAAGCGTCATGGGATTCTCGCCGCTGCTATTCTTCACGTGGCCGATATCGAGAACCAGGCCGACCTGAGGATGGTCTATCCGTTCTAGGAAGGCCACCCTGTCCTCAAGCAACACACCATCGCTTGAGAAGTTCTCAACCGCGATGGCTGCGGGGGTACCCTCGACGTGCCGCGCCAGCTCCTCGTGGCTCTTGAAGACGGTCGCGTCAGCAGGCCCGGCGTGCGAGCCCCATAGCACGCCCCCGAGCTCCAGCATCGTGTCGATCTGCCGCCGGCACAGGTCGACGCGTGCGATCCGATCCGCTTCCGTATCGATGTCTGAGAAGTTCGTCTTGAATGCGTGGTAGGACCTGATCTCTATCCCGCAGGAGCGGCAAGCGTCCCCAATGTACCTCATGGAGGCCGAGTCGGCCATGTCGAATTGCTCGGGGCTCTCGAACAGTTCGATTTGCTTGATGCCCAGGCGCGCGCACTCCTGGAGCACGCCTTCACCGATGGGCCGATACATCCAGAAGGCATACGTTGAGATCGAGAGGCGCTCCCTGATCTCATCGACCGTGTAGAAGCCGTCTCCTGCACTCATATCTCACTCCTCATCCTTGAAAGCCGACAGCGATCGAACCTGGCCGCCGTCAGACGCCTCCTCGGCGTCCGGCGTCGGCTCCTGTTCGACGGGCGGGAGGATATTCGCTGCGGGCGAAACCGCCGGCTCAAGTCCCTCGGTGCCCGGCATCGGCGCGAGCAACCCCATCCCCTTCTGCAGGTCCAGCCTGGCCCTGCAGTGGTCCTTGACAGCTTGCCAGTAGAGTCCCCACGCGCGCACGAGCGCGGCGCGCGCATCGGTAACCTCCACAAGCGTCGCCACCTCCGGGTATCCCTTCGTGGCAAGCTCCAGCCCCTCCCTGGCATGCTCCACGTTCAGCTCCTGCGTATCGATCAGCCGCTCAGCGTCCTGGATGCTCACCAACGCCTGCTTCAGCTCCAGCAGCACCTGCTCCTCGACCGCCTCAAGCCTGACCTTCCTCTGGCGCAGTATGGCCCCTTGCTCGACGATCTGGCCCTCGCGTCGCAGGCCGTCAAAAACATTCCACGTCAGCGCTACGCCGCCGTACCACCTGTGGCCCCAAGCGATCTTAGTCGAGTCGTGAGGGTCGGGCTTGGACCAGAGATTGACCACGAAAGCGTCCAGGCTCGGGAAGAGCCCGGCCCTTGCCTGTCGCAGCGCCTGTTCCTGCATCCGCACCTCCAATTCCGCCTGGCCAAGGTCCGCCCTGTTCTCGTAGGCGATCCCTACGGCGGTGTCAAAGTCCGTCTCGCTCTTGAGGTATTGGAGCGGCGTGATGAGGGCCAGATCGCTTCGCTGCGAGGCCCCCATCGCGTTCAGCAATGCAGCGAAGGCCAGCTTGATCTTGTTATCCTGCCTCACCGCCTCCGCCTGGACGTTGGAGGCTTCGACCTCCGCGCGCAGGACCTCGAACTCGGTGGCCAGCCCTGCCACCCGTCTCTTGCTCACCTCGTCGAGGTGCCCCTCGGCGGATTTCTGGGCCTCCCGGTAGACCTCATGGAGCCTCTGCGCCAGCAGCACCTCCAGATACCCGGCGCAGACCTCGTGCATCACCTTCTCGACCGACGAGCGCACCTGCTCGTCAGCCATCAGGTCGAATACCTCGGCGGCCCGCATGGCCGCTGCTATTGCCCCGCCGCGAAACAACGGCTGCCGCAGAATGAAGCCATATGAGTAGCTGCTTTCATCTCCTACGGACAGGGTGGTATCGCCCGCCTGGATGGTTCCGCCCGTGGGTTCGTCCAGGCGGTAGTAGGAGGCATTGGCACTGAGTTTCGGGAGCGCCTCGGAGTAACCCTGCCACAGGCGCCCGCGCCCGCGTGTCCGCTCCTCTACGGCTTCCCGGATCACCTTGCTGTGCGCCAGGGCTTCCAGCACCGCCCGCTCCAGGGAAAGCTCCCCGCTCAACAGCGCCCCGGAGTTGATGCCGGTCTCCTTTTCTCTTGTCCAGGCGAGGTACGCCCTCGTCCGGCTCCGGCGCACGTCCAGGTAGATGGCCTGCCTCTGAGAGCATCCGAACGCCTGAAGCAGCACGACGATCAGGGCTGCCCTCAGGGCTGTTTCGTATCGCACCACGTGATCCTCCCGGCTTGCGCAAACCCTCTGGTAAGCCCGTTGTCCCCGGCCGGCCAACTCCGGCCTCATGCGCTGCTGCCGGGGCAGCGACGAGCGGAAAGCTAGACGATTATAGCCTCAGCGCCCGACCGTTCAACCGAATGCGGCGCGCCCAGGCCGGACGGTGGGCCGCTGGGGGCTGCTGGAGGAGACGTGCTCTGTGTGCGCTGGCGTATCGCTGGGACGTACCGCCACTGGTATTGCTCCCTCAGAGCCCAGGCTAAAGACGTTGGGATCGGAGCCCGGCTTGATGTCGATATCTACTTGAAGTCAGGGCACACCATAAACCTCGAACTTGAAGTCCCGAACCGGGTCTTGCCGCCACCCCTCATAAGACGCCCATCCTTCATAAACGCTGCTGGTATAAGCGTACGAAAGGCCACCAGCATAGACATCACGATTACATATGCCCCACCACTACTGTCCGGTTATAAGTCGAACAGTGGCAACTGTTTGCGGAAACAGGGTTCTCTGTTTTCCGAGAGCGCCGTCGTAAGTGCTTCGCAGAGCGGAACTTTCTCGAAAAGACAGATGCTGAGGATTTGTAGGATTT
>CAZXDF010000038.1:0-3075 GCA_964639345.1 uncultured candidatus Brocadiaceae bacterium
CCGTGGGGGTGTGGGGGGGGGGGGTCGGGGGGGGGGGGGCTCGGCAGCCGCGCCGGGCGACAGTGCTGCTCGCAGGCCCGCTCGGGGCACTCGGCTCTCATGGGGCAGGCGCCGGAGTCGCAACCTTCGGGCCCGCCGGCCTCCTGCCGGGAGCGCGATCCCATGAGGAACGTCCCAAGGCCGCCGTTTATCACGCGCTGCACCTTGCCGCGGCATTCGGGACATCGCTTGAGGGGTTCATCGCTGAAGCTCTGCCGCCGCTCAAAGGTGTGGTCGCACTTCTCGCAGACGTATTCGTAGGTTGGCATCGGTAAGTGACCTCGAACTGCTCGGCGCGCCCTGCCGTGGCGGACGCGCCAACGATTCCGGGGACCCATCCTGACGTCATTATATCTGCCCACGGGCGCTGTCCGCAACCGACCGCCGGGCGCCTTGCCCCGCCGGCCGAAGGGCATTAGAGTGGAGGCGGAAGGTTTCCTCAGCAAGAGGGCGAGGCGTGGCGCGCGAGCGGGTCATCATGCACGTGGACATGGACGCGTTCTTCGCGGCCATCGAGCAGCGGGACAACCCCGAGCTGCGCGGGCGGCCCGTGGTCGTCGGGGCCGACCCGAAGGAAGGGAAGGGGCGCGGGGTGGTCGCCACGTGCTCCTACGAGGCCCGCGCCTACGGCATCCACAGCGCCATGCCGATCAGCCAGGCGTGGCGCCGCTGCCCCGAGGCCGCTTACGTGCGCCCGCGCGGGGACGTATACGCGCAGGTCTCCCGGCAGGTGCGCGCGGTGCTGGAGGAGTTCACGCCCCAGATCGAACCCGTGAGCATCGATGAGGCCTTCCTGGACGTGACGGGGACGCCGGGGCTCTCGCGGGGCAAGCGGGCCCTGGCCGAGGCGATCGCCCGCCGGATCGAAGAGGTGACGCGGCTCACCGCCTCGCTGGGCGTAGCGCCGAACAAAATGATTGCGAAGATCGCCTCGGACATGGACAAGCCGCGCGGCATTGTGATCGTGGAGCCCGACGAGGCGCAATCGTTCCTGCGCCCGCTCCCGACGGCGAAGCTTTGGGGCGTGGGCGAGAAGACGCGTGAGATACTCGAGCGGCTCGGCATTCGGACGGTGGGCGACCTGGCCGATTTCGATCAAGCCGGACTCGTCCGCCGGCTCGGCAAGCACGGCGAGCACCTGTGGAACCTGGCCCGCGGGCGCGACCAGCGCCCCGTCGAGCCGCCCGGCGAGGCCAAGAGCGTCGGGAACGAGCATACCTTCGAGACCGACACTGACGACCTTCAACAGGTCGAGGGGACGCTCATGCGCCTGTGCGAGAAGGTGGCGGGGCGCCTTCGGGCGGCGGGGCTGCGGGGGCGGACGGTGACCACGAAGGTGCGCTTCGAGGATTTCACGACGCTCACTCGGGCGAAGACGGCCGATGACATGCTGGACGAGGAGACGCAGATCTACGCCGTGGCCGTGCGGAACCTCCGTCGCGCGGACATCGAGGGTCGCAAGGTGCGGCTCGTCGGGGTGAGCGTGTCCGGCTTCGAGGAGGGCGGCGAGCACCAGACATCGCTTTTCGACCGGCCGGCGCCCGGCGAGGCGGGGGACGACGAAAAGCGCCGGCGCCTGGCCGAGGCCATCGACTATATCAAGGGCCGCTACGGCGACGACGCCCTGCGCCGAGGCGGGAGCATGCAGGGCAAGGACACGGGCGACGAATCGGACGGGTGACGGCGCGCGCGCCCCGGGCGGGGCGCATCCGCGGTGCCTTGAACCCGTTGGGGTCAAGAGCGGGTCCGCCAACGCATTTGTCACGCGGGCGGCCACGACTATAATGGGGCCTTGAAAGATGTACGGCCGGCAACATTGCCGCGCCACCTGGCCGTCCGCAGCGCGGCGGCGGCATGAACGATTCCCCGAGGATGGGAGAGGCGATGACGTCCTGCGAACGCGTGGTCCGCGCCCTTGAGTTCAGGTGCCCCGACAGGATACCCGTGCGGTTCGGGAGGCTCGGGTGTGACGACACCGCCGAGTCCGGCTACAAGTTCATCGTGGCGGTGGACAACGCGGAGGCCCGGAGAAGCGGGGCGAAGGAGTGGGTGGACGAGTGGGAGTGCGCCTGGGTGCTGAACGAGGAGGGGTCGAGCGTCGACAACATGGGGTACGTGCGCGAGCATCCCATCACGGACTATGCGCTGCTGCGGGATCACCCCGTGCCCGACCCCGACGATCCCAGGCGCTACGAGGACATCCCCGCCGCGCTCGAAAAGGCGGGGGACAAGTACGTTATCGCCGCCTGGTTCACGCTGTTCGAGCGCGCCTGGCAACTGCGTGGGATGACGGAGCTCTTCACCGACATGTTCGAGGCACCGGAGGATGTTGACGGGCTGTTGGAGATCATCTCCGGCTTCACGGTGAGGATCATCGAGAACCTATCGCGCTTCAAGGGGAGGATCCACGGGTTCGAGATGGGGGATGACTGGGGCACGCAGGCGGGCCTGATGATGAGCCTCGGGCAGTTCCGCCGCTTCTTCAAGCCCCATTACAAGAAGATCATCGACGCCGCGCACTCCTGCGGGATGCACGTGTGGATGCACTCCGACGGCAAGATCAACGAGCTGATCGAGGAGTTCATCGAGCTCGGGCTGGACGCGATAAACCTCGAGCAGCCGCTCATGCTCGGCATAGACGACATCTCGCGCCGTTACCAGGGCAGGATCGCGTTCTACCCCACCCTGGACCTCCAGAGGACCCTGCCCAGCGGTTCGCGGGAAGAGATGGGCGCGCAGGCCCGGGAGCTGATCGAGAAGTGGGGCACGCCGCAGGGCGGCATCATCGCGCTGGACTACTGGGACTACGAATCGATCGGTATCGACGAGAACCGCGCCCGCATGGCTCTGGAGGCGTTTCAAGAACACGGCCGTTACACGTGAGGCGCCATTTCCCGGTTCTCAGAGAGGCCGGGATGAGGCGGCCTTGCCGTGAGGCGGCCTTGCCGATAGGCGGCGTTGCCGATAGGTACGCATGTTGGGGAGGAGAAGATGAACGGCTGCGAGCGATTCATGACGGCCATCCGCGGCGGGCAG